>JAYUBJ010000592.1:0-3686 GCA_043740915.1 Verrucomicrobiota bacterium | reverse complement strand
TCGAGCGACCAGGCGGCGAAAACCTCCACGGGGCCAAGTTTTTCGAGTGCCTTGAAAAAAACTTTTCGCCGGTCCACTTTGCCCGCGCTGATCAGCAGCCGGACATTTTCCCAGCGGAAACTTTTCAATTCCTGCGCGATTTCCGCGAGCGTTTCCGTCACGGCCGCCGCCGTGGCGGTGCGTTCCTCGCCGAGGAAATTGCAATTTTGGAGCCAGACAACCTTGCCGCTCCCAAAGAAGGGCAGCGTTTGCAGCGCCTCCCGCAACCGCGCCAGTGCTTTGAGCGCCTCGCCGCTGTTGCCGACGCTGGCATCGATGATCTCGTGATCCATGCCGCCCAACTCGGCGCACCATTGCTGATAAATCTGGCGGGCGCGCTGCTTTACGGCAAATTCATCTTCGCCGCAAACCAGCGACACGGCGGCGGAGGACGGGGCGGCAGGGGCGGGCATTGCTAGGCTTCGGTGTCGCCGCCCTCGTTGATCTGGTTGAACTCCTCGGTCTTGTCCTCCACCTCCTCGAAAAGTGCGGCAGTGACAAAGATGGGCCGTTTCTGCGCGGTGGCCAGAGCGAGGCAATCGCTGGGGCGGGCGTCGATCTCAACGATCTTGGTGCCCAGTTCATTTTGCTGTCGCAGCAGGAGACGCGCGAAATAAGTCCCGTTTTTCAGCTCGGTGATGACGACCCGGTCCACGGTGATGGCGAATCCCTTGAAGACGTTGGCAATGAGATCGTGCGTGAGCGGCCGTTCCTTCGGTTCCTCGCGCAGGAACATGCGGATGACCGCGCCCATGTTGTGCTCGACCTGGATGGCGAAGAGCTTCTCGTCGTTTCCGATAAAGATCGCGCAGCCACTGCTGCTCATGGGCACAATGCCGCGAATTTGAACGGGCACGACATTCTTCTTCATGTCCTCAGTGTACAGTCCGATGGTGAAAAAACAAGCTCGCTCTGTCGCCCGTCCGGTCGTTGTGCGCAGCTCAGGATTCTTGCAGCGTAGTGGCCCGGGCGTCCCGCCCGTGTGATTCAGCCAATGAAAGGGCTAGCGCCAATCAGCAACTCACGGGCGGGACGCCCCGCCCGTGCCACCACCAGAGGCCGGGCGCCGAAAGGCTTTCCGGGTTTGGGTCGCGATTTGAAAGCCCCCGCCAGTTCACGCGTACAGCGGCAACGGTTCAAGTTTGAAGTCGGGAAAAACTTTACCCAGATCCCCGCCTGCACCGTGGCGCTGCAACACGGGGGCGAGCACGTTGCGGTAATTGGTGAGCACGGGCAGATCACCGGGACCTTCGAGCACCTCGTTCGTCAACCCGGGCCAGGGCCCGAGCACGCGCCCGCCCTTGACGCCGCCGCCCAGCACGAACATCACACTGCCCCGCCCATGGTCGGTCCCGAATGCGGAATTCTCGCTCACTCGCCGGCCAAACTCCGTCATCACCACCACCGTTGTCGTTTGCATCCCGCTCCCCAGGTCGCGATAAAACGCGGACAACCCTTGCGCCAGCCGCGTCATCTGCGGATCCATGATCGCGCTCTGGTTCAGGTGCGAATCCCAGCCGTGGAGGTCGATGGATACCGCCTCCAAGCCGACGCGCGCCTTGATGAGCCGGGCGATCTGCCGCAGGCCCTGGGAAAAATCATCGTAGCCGTATTCCGCGCCGTGCTCCGGTTTGTATTCGGCCGCGCGCAATCTCTTGATGCGCTCGAGCGCGTCCAGCGTGTCGCGGCCGGCGCCGCCGAGGGGGTCGGTTTGCGCGGCATACAGCCGGGCCAACTGCCGCTGCAACGCGGTGGAATTGTGGCCCAATGAAAAATCATCCAGCGAACGCAGCACCGTGGCGGCGGGCGCGCCGCGCAGGCACTCGGGCAATGCCTGGCCCAAGGCGATGGCCGAAAGCGCGCTGCTCGTGGCATTCGGACGGAACCGCAGCCAGCGCCCCAGCCAACCGCCGGCCACCACGCCCCCATGCTCCATCAAATCCTGCGCCTCGAAATGTGAACGCGTCGAATCTTCCGAACCCGCCGCATGCACAATGGCCAGCGTGCCTTCTCGGTAGGCCGGGGCCAGGTCCTTCAATATCGGGTTCAACCCAAAAAATCCGTTCAAGGGAACGGCATCCGCCTTCTTGATCGCGATGCGCGGACGGGCTTTGTAATAACCGGCGTCCTCCAACGGTGCGATGATGTTCAAACCGTCGGCGCCGCCGCGCAAGAAAACCACCACCAGCGATTTCGGATTGTCGCCGTTGCCGGTTACGTAGCTTTGCAGTTGCGCCATGTCAGCACCTTTGAAACGCCGGCGAGGCCAGCATCAAGGCCAGTCCCGACCCGGATTCATGATAGCTCTCGATTTCCTCCGCGGTTGGCGTGCGCCCGAGCAGATGCGCCATCAACCCGGCATCGCCACCGAAATTTTCCTTGAGCGCTTCCAGGTTCACCCGCGCTCCGTTCAACCGGTTTTCGCTGAGGGTGACCGCGAAATTCCAGCGCCACAAAAGCGTGCCCAGCCACGGCGAGGCCTCCTCGGGGTAACCGTCGGGCGTCGGGTAATGAAACGGCGCGTGGCCCATCCGCAGAAGGTATTCGACGATTTCATGTCGCGCATCGGTGGTCGCATTCGTGGCGCGCAGGGCGGAGACGATGAAATTGAACGGACGCTTGAATTTGTTGCCGCGAGTATTTTGAAATTCCGGCGTGGCAAAAAGTCCGCGCAAGGTGTTCGGGATGTCCCCCTTGGTTTTCAGGAATGCCTCGGTGACTGCCGCAACGGCGGTTTCCGGCGGCGTGTCGGCGATGAAACGCCGACAGAGCTTCGTTGCCACATGCCGCGCGGTGGAGGGATGCAGGCTGACGATTTCCAGCACGCGATCCAGTTCGGCGGCGCCCAGTTCCTTCTGTTGGTCGGCGTTGGCATGGGCCGGAATGGCGGGGATGACGTGCCCCAGCACTTCTTTGGATTCCCGGTCATGCAGGTACGGCTTGAACTCGACTTTCGCTTTCAGGAATTGCCCTTTCTCACGCACCGTCCAGCCGGTCAGGCAGCGCGCCACTTCCATGACGTCCCGTTGCGAGTAACCCCCGTGGACGCCCAGCGTGTGCAACTCCAACAGCTCGCGCCCGTAATTCTCGTTCGGCTTTTCCTCGGCATTCGCCTTGTGGTTCACGCGGCCGTCGAGATACCAGAGCATCGCCGGACTGAGCGCCGAGGCGCGCAACATTTCTGGAAATTTTCCCAGCGCATGTTTGCGAATCACCTCGCGGTCATCGGCGGCTTTGAGCCACTTGCAGTCGCCCTTCGACGGGTCAATGTTAAAATGGTCCGACCAAAATTGCACCATCACCTCGTAAAGTTGCCGCTCGGACATCGTGGCGCGCAACAACGTGGCGCGGGTCATTTCGTCGAGCAGCACGCGTTCCTTGTATTCGAACATCTCGGCGAGCGGCTGGTTCAACGTGTCGAACCGGCGCAACGCGTAATCGGTGACGCCGTCGTCAATGTGCTCCGGATGCAATTGCTCCTCCACAAACGCATGAAACGCCGTGCCGACATCTTTGCCCAAGGTCTTCACCCGGGCATAATCACCCGGTCGCGAACCGAACGTCAGGCGGTTGAGCGCGTGGGCGAGCAGATCGATTGACGCTGACGCCGGCGGCTGGAATGGCCCGGGCGCGCGGGTGGAGGGGGG
>JAYUBJ010000591.1:0-11821 GCA_043740915.1 Verrucomicrobiota bacterium | reverse complement strand
CGGACGATAATGCGTTTGATCTTCGGAAATTCCTCCGGCGCGGCCTGGTGCAATTGCATCTTGCGGCCCACCACATTGCTGTCCATGCCGCATCCGCTGATCTCCTTGCCAATCTCGTCCAGCAACAAAATGTCGGCGTGATCAAACGGGAGACGCGGCAGCCAGCGATAGGCGAGCGCGAGGAGTTCCTTTTCCTGCGCCTCCAATTCGTGCGGCAACACAGCCCGGATGAGCGCGGTTTCGTCGTACGCATTTTCCACGATCCCCAGTCCCGCCAACACGCGGCCCTTTTCGATCACCCGGCGCGCGGCGCTGCGCACGATTTGGTCGAAGGAATAATCCGCGAACGCGCGGTGGTAGACATGGGCGCCCGCATGTTTGCCGAGGCCGATGAGCATCATTTTCATGAGGCCGCTCTGGTGTTCACCCAGGAGCCGCGTGTGCGGCTTCACGCGCCCGACGACGAGCACGTGATCCGCCTCGGACGCATCCCGCGCGAAATGCACAGGGATGCCTTCCGGTGTTTGATCGAGGATCACGGTCTCCATGCTGGAGCGGACGGGGCAGCCGCAAAACTCCTCGGTGATGCCGTAGTCCGTGAGGATGCGTTGCTGACCTTCCGAGGTGCCACCGCCATGACTGCCCATCGCGGCCACGATGAAGGGTCGTACACCCAGGCTCTTGAAATGGTCCACCGCGGCCTTGATGATGAGGTGGATGTTGGCGATGCCGCGGCTGCCGGCCGTGATCGCCACGGACTGCCCGGGGCGGACGCGCTCACGCAGGTTGAGCCGCTCGAGTTCGCGCTGCACTGCTGCCGCCACCTCGGCGACGCGGGTGCGTTCAAACGTCTGCCGAATCCGGAATATCCTCGGAAAAGTCATGGGGCACCTTAGCAAGGCTCCGTCAAAAACGAAAGCCTGTTTGGATATTGCCGGCGGCATGCGTTTTGGCATTGACCCGGTTTCGCCGTCCCCTACGATTCCCCGAACCATGTTTGCCACACGATTGCTCCACGCCCTGCCGTTGTCCCTCTTGTTCGCCTCCGGTTGCGCCACCTGCTGCCGGGATACGAAAGCGGAGGAGAACGCCAAAGGGGGTGTCTCGGTGACGCGGCGTGAAAACCGGGTCCGCGTGGAAATCGGCGGGCAGCTTTTCACCGAATATTATTTTCAGGATGTCCCGCGACCCTATTGCTATCCGGTCATCGGGCCGGGCGGTCTGGCGATGACCCGCAATTACCCGATGAAGCAGGTCGAGGGCGAGGAGCAGGATCACCTCCATCACCGCTCCCTTTGGTACGGCCACCTGAATGTCAACGGCCACGATTTTTGGGGCGAGGCCGCCAAATCCGGCAAGGTCGTCCATGAACAATTCTTGGAATTGAAAGGCGGCAAAACAAGCGGCGTCATCAAAGCGCAGAACAAATGGGTGGCCGCCGATGGCACGGTGGTTTGCACTGATGAACGCAAACTCACGTTCTACAATCAGGAAACCACGCGCACACTCGATTTTGAAATAACCTTGAAGGCTTCACACGGCGAGGTGGTGATCGGCGACGACAAAGATGGCACCATGGCGATCCGCCTCGCGGAATCCATGCGCCTGAAGCCGACCAAACCCAATGCGGACAAGCCCACCGGGCACATCGTGCAGAGCACGGGCGTGCGCGATGGCGACACCTGGGGCAAGCGCGCGGCGTGGTGCGATTATTATGGGCTGGTCGATGGCAAGATCGTGGGGGTCGCGATCTTCGACCATCCCAAGAACCCACGGCATCCGACCTGGTGGCATGTGCGCGACTACGGCCTGTTCGCGGCCAACCCGTTTGGCCAGCACCATTTTGAAAAGCTGTCCGACAAGGACGCCGGCGCGCTGAAAATTCCCGCCGGACAGAGTGTTACTTTTCGATACCGGTTCTACTTCCACGCCGGCGACGAGCAGCAGGGAAAGGTCGCCGAGCATTACCGGGATTACATAAAATAAATTGGGTGCCACCCGCTTTGATCCACCTTTCAACCTGCCTCAACCCCACCCGCCTATGAAAAAAGCCACCCGCCGTAATTTTTTGAAAAGCGCGTTCCTCACCGCCGCGTCCTTGAGCATTCCCGTCCGCTCGTGGGCGCAGGTTGCCGGGGCCAACAGCAACATCCGCGTCGCAACCGTGGGTTTCAATGGCCGCGGCGGCAGCCACATTGCGGGCATGATCGCACTGGCGCCGGAAGGCGTCCGCATGGTCGCGCTGTGCGACGTGGACTCGAAGGTGCTGAACGCCGGCGTGGAGTCATTCAAGAAGAGAAACGAAACGGTCGAGGGCTACGCCGACATCCGCAAACTGCTCGAGCACAAAAACGTGGACGCGATCACCATTGCCACGCCCAACCACTGGCATTCGCTGGCGGCGATCTGGTCCATCCAGGCCGGCAAGGATGTCTATGTGGAAAAGCCGGTGTCGCACAACGTTTGGGAAGGCCGCAAGGTGGTGGAGGCCGCGCGCACTTACGACAAAATTGTGCAGGCCGGCACGCAGAGCCGCTCCAGCCACGCCCTCAAGGAAGCGGTCCAATGGGTACAGGCGGGCAACCTCGGAAAAATCCTCATCGCGCGCGGGCTGTGCTACAAGCCGCGCGGCACCATCGGCAAAACGGAAGGGCCCCAACCGGTTCCCGACTCGGTTGATTTTGATCTCTGGTGCGGCCCCGCTCCCAAGGATGAGCTGCGCCGCGCCCGGCTGCATTATGATTGGCACTGGATTTGGAACTACGGCAACGGCGACTTGGGCAACCAAGGTATTCACCAGATGGACATCGCGCGCTGGTTCCTCGGCGAGAAAGAACTTTCGCCGCGCGTCTTCAGTATTGGCGGACGCTTGGGGTATAGCGACGACGGCCAGACACCGAACACGCAGATCGTTTATCATGATTACGTGAAAGCGCCGCTGATCTTTGAAGTTCGCGGTCTCCCGGAGAAGACTGGGGCCAAGAACATGGACAAATATCCCAAATCGATTGGCGGCAATGATAAAGTGGGGGGTGCCAGCGTGGGCGTCATCATTGAGTGCGAAGGCGGCACGGTCGTCGTGGCGGACTACGTCGGCTGCGTGGCTTACGACAAGGAAGGCAAAGAGGTAAAACGATTCAAGGGCGCCACCGACCATTTTGAGAATTTTATCCAGGCCGTGCGCAGCCGCAAACACACCGACCTGCACGCGGACATTCTCGAAGGCCATCTCTCCAGCGCACTCTGCCACACTGGCAACATTTCCTACCGGCTCGGCCAACAGGCCTCGCCGGAGGAAATCCGCGAGCAGATCAAAGGGAACCGTGACGCGTCGGCCACCTTTGCGCGCATGCAAGAGCACCTCGCAGCCAACGATGTGGACATCACCAGCAACAAAGTGACCCTGGGGTTGCCCTTGAAAATGGATCCGTGGACGGAAAAATTCTTTGGCAACGCCGCGGCCAACGCCCTGCTCACCCGCGAGTACCGCAAACCATACGTCGTGCCGGAACGAGTCTAGCCGGTCGCGAAACTCGTCAAATCCGCTGCTCGTCCGCGTCGATATAGTCCACGAAGTTCTGGATGTCGTCGCGCTGCGCGAGGCCGGACTGCTCCTTCCGCCATTGCAAACGGGCCCTAAGCTTTTCGTCCCCCTGCCCGTAGTTGAGAATGCTCGCGCGAAAGGCGGCCTTCTTCGCGTCGGATCGTTTCACATTGCGCGCGACCCAGTCAGCCACTTCCCCATCGGTGATGGTGTTTTTCACCACCTCGATGAATTGCCCGGCGGTCAGGCCTGCGGCTTCCAACCAGGCGCCGTCGTAGGCCTTGGTAAAATTTTCCTGGTAATCGGCGGCCAACCTGCCCGCCAGGTGCAGCCGGATTTTGTCCACAAAGCGCGGCAGGTACATCCAGCCGGACATCACTTCGCGCGGGCTCCGCGGGTAAGGGGTCGGGTTCATGCGCCCATGGTCGGCAGCCGGGTGGCGGGTGTCAACTCTGCACGGTACACCGCATTTTTCTCCGTGAATTGTTTGACAAATTTTGGCGGCACGATTAAATGCCGGAACACAGCAGTTTAACCAAACCACACCCATACGGGAAACCCATCTATGAATTCCGACGAGGTAAAAAGGCAGACCGAGGAATTGGAATCCTTGCGGTCGCAAACGAACCGCTGGCGGATCGGTACCGCGCTGGCCATTATCATCATCGCCGTGGTTGCGGTCGGGACGATTATCCGCGGCGTTTTTGGACTGGTCCAAGAGGGTCCCAACCAGAAAATCTTCATGGGCGAAGTGCAGGACCACTTGAAAAAGGAAGTAATCCCCTCGCTCGAAGTCATTGCCGGTCAGACGGTCAAGGAGATCAAGCCGCGCATCGAGGCCGAGATCAAGAAACTGAACGATCGCTCACCCGAACTGGCCGAGGCGTTGCGGAAGCAACTGGATGCGTTGACCGGCAACCTGCCCCTCCGCGGCGAAAAAGTTTTGAACGCCACCTTCGGCGGCATGCTCAAGAAGCGCGAGTCGGACATTCATAAGCTCTATCCTGGGGTGACCGAAGAGCAGGTTTCCACCCTCGTGTCCAATTTGGCATCGGAAGGGCAGGCCCAAATCGCGACGATCTCCGAATCACTCTTCGCGCCGCATCTGAAGGCGCTCAATGTCATCGTGGCGAATATTGACATCATCAAACAATCAGAAGCGGTCGATCCCTCCGAGGATGGTCCCACCTGGGATACGGCGCTCCTGATTTTCGACATCCTCCGTGACGATTTCAAAGAGTTCGACACAGGTGACACCACCGCCGGCAAAGCGATCAGGCAGAAAGGGCACAAAGCCAAAGCCAAAGACAAGAGCAAAGCAACCAACGCCCCGAAAGACGCTGCCACAACCAAGGAGGCCAAATGAACCCGGAACCCAACACCCCTGGAAAACCTGATGCCCAACCGCCGAGTGGTGCCGTGCCGCCCTTGGAATCCGATGTGGCGGCCAAGTACGTTGCGGACCAATTGCAGAAGGCCCGTTCCGCGCTCCATAAATCCCGGCTGGTGGGCCTGATTCTCATCGTCGTGGTGGCGGCGTACATGACGTTCCTCGTCGTCTCGCTGCAGCATTATCTGGATCCCCATCAGGCGGCGGAAATGGCCAACAGCTTCATCACCCAACAGGTCGAGGACAAGACCCACGACATCGCCGAACAGTTGAAGGAAAAGATTCCGGGAATGATCGCCCAGATTCCCGACTACGCCCTGCAAAAAATTCCCGAATACCGGGAGGCACTGGAGGACAAAGTGGAGGCGGATTTCACCGAGTTCGCCCATGCCACGTCCGCCCAATTCGGCAAACACCTGGACGTTTTCCTGAACAGCCACGTCGTCCAGATCAAGGCGCTTTTGGATTCCGCGAAAGACCCGGATAAGCTGAAGGCGCTCGGCCCCGACCTGGAAAATGAAATCCTGGAATACCTGAAGGAAAAACCGGACGAAGGTGAATCGATCGCGGTCAAAATCGACAAATCGCTCGACGCCTTGAAGAAGATGGAGGGGCAAATGGATCGCCTCGCCAACGCGACCGATCTCACGTCGCAGGAAAAGAAAACGCGCCGCGCCATCGCCATCATCGCCAAGACGGTGGACAAGAACATCGAAAAGCCCGCCGACAAGGACAATAAATAAGCGGGCGGCAAATCCTTTCCCGGCGCGCAATGCCGGCTGGCCAGGGCCGTTGAACGCGAGTTCAACGGCCTTTTTGCCGGCGAGCCCAAAAACGAACCACCGCGTCAGAGGGCAAGCCGGCCCATTACCGCGGCGGCATTGTGTCCCCAAGTGTGGCGCTCCAACACTTCCGCGCGCGCTTGCGCCCCCAAGCGCGCCCGCAGCGCCGGCTCCCGGACAAGCGCGGCCAAAGCGTCGCGCAAGCCCGCGGCGGAGCCCGATTCAAACAGTACACCGTTCTCGCCATCGCGAACCACCATCTCGATCGGCTCGGTGCGTGGAGCCACCACCGCCTTCCCCTGCCCCATGTACTCGAACAGTTTGATGGGTGAGCGGTATTCGTTGCTGTGCGGCACCACCGCGATGTCCATCGCCGCGATGTGCGCGGGAATTTCCGCGTGGGGCACGGCGCCGGTGAAAATTACCTGGTGCAAAATGCCCTGGCGCTGGGCCAATTCGGTCAAAGCCTCGCGCAACGCCCCCTCGCCGACGAGCAACAGCCGGAGTTCCGGATATTGCCGGCTCAGAGCCACCACCGCCTCGATCAAGCCCTCCAGGCGGTGCCAGGCAACGAACCAACCAACGAAACCGATAACCACCGCCCCACGGAGCTGCCAACGCTGCCGCACCACGCCGCCGTCCGCGAGCGTGGCAAACTCCTCCCGGCACACGGCGTTGGGCAGCACCAGGATTTTTTGGGCATCGATCCCTTGGGCGGCGATCTTCCGCTTCAGATGCGGCGACACCACCACAATGAGTTTGGCGCGCTCAAAAGTGACCCGGTCGCAACGCCGGACGAGGGCCGACAGGAGAGGTTGCTTGCGCACACGCTCATCGCCCACGAGTTCGTTGACTTCCACGACAAAAGGAATTCGCCGCCGTTGGGCCAACCGGGCGGTGGCGAACATGAAGAAGGCATGGCGCTCATAGATCAGTCCGAACGCTTGCGCACGGAGCAGTCGGCGGTTGCGAGACCAAGCGACGAAATTGTAGCCCAATTCCAGGAACTCGAAAAACAAGGCGGGACAATTCCGCGAGACGAACTCCAACACTCCGCTCCGCCCCGAATCCTTGAAGGGGTTGGTCCCCGCGGTGGCGCGCGGATCCACGCCGGTCGGGCTGGAGAAAACCACCTGGTGCCCCAGCGCTTCCAGCGCCCCGGCGATGCCGGCAATATGCACGGCCTCCGCGCCACTGCCTCGCGTGCGAAAGTGGTAGAGGATCTTCACGGCCTTGAGTCGGAAGGGCGAACGGCCTGGAGGTGTCGGGCAAACGAGGAACGGATTCGTGGATAACTGGGCACAAATTCATCCCCTCGGGGAGACAACCCCGGGCCGCGATTAAGCGTTCGCAGGAGAAGCATGGAATGAAGAATCGTTCCGGATGGCGGGTGCGCGAACTGCATGCCCTGGGTCACGGAAGCGACGACGCGGCGGTCGAGCCTACCTGTAAAGGCGATGCTGTTGCTCGCGGATGACCGGCTGCTGGCCGCAGCAAGACCCGACCATCGCGGAATCGCTTGATTTTTCGCGTGCCGCCAGAACCACACCGTGACGCGGAATTTCTGTCTTGGCAGGGCCGTTTTGCGCGAGCTTGGAATCTTTTTCACCGGTCAAACCCAGCCCCGACACATAAGATGAACGCGAAGACGACCTGCCGGGATCGCCTTGATTCACGCAGGGATCGTCAAACACTGGCCGGATAAAGGTGGCCCGTTCGAACGCGGGCCGGACGAGGTCGGGCCGGTCCAGGGCCGCGCGCTCGAGCGAAGGCCGGTCGAAGGCGGAGCGAACCACGATGATCTTATCAAAACCGGGGCGGACAAAATCGGGACGGACAAATACCGCCCGCACGCGGCACGAATTTTGTGCCGAGACGGAAGTGGGGGATAAATAGATGCAGCCGCCCAGCGCAATCAACAGCAGCGGCTTCCAAGTTCTGTTCACCGCCAACTCATACCAGAAAGCAGTGCCGTGGCAATAGCTAAAAATCGAAACCTGCGGGCATTCGGGTAGCCGACGTTGGGAGAAGACCAATTCATGCGCCGGGGAGGCGGTACCGGTAGTCGCGGAATTGTCCGGGGTTGCCGTGATGATCCTCCTCGGCGGCGTGAAGGATGTTCACCAATTCCCGGGCGGAGACGTAATGGAGCCGGAAACGCCGACCATCATTGTAATGCGCCAGGAGCTGTTGGTGGAACTGACGCATCGGCTCACCCAGGAGCATACCTGAATTTTCCGGGATTGCCCCGTGGGTGTGCAATTTGATGAACACCCATTCTGGACGGCCAGCCACATGAATTCCCAGGCGATGCCAGACCCGCATGCGGTCAAGCCGCGGCGGATTGTTTCCGGTCAGATCCCCGTTTTCAATGCGCGGCAGAAAGCCGAGTTTGCGCCGTTCCCAGTTCAAGCCGAGCGGGCCTTGGACGAGCAGCAGTTCTTCCCGGTTGCCGGTTGCCGCATGGACGGTAACCGGTGGCCGGTTGGCGGCCGGTTTCACGGTCGCGGGAGTGCCGGTATCGTGGGATTTTGGGGTGTCGCCGCCACGCGCATAGTAGAGGCGGTTAATGATCCGCGTTTGGGTCGGATCAGGCGCCGAAGGCATGGTGAAGTCGCCGAAGCAGCCGGTCTCCCGGAGCACGCTCAATTCATTGGTGACGCCACAATGGCGACCTTGGGGATGTGAATTGTCCAAGGCCCAGTTGCCATGGATGAATCCGTAGCGCACCTGGCCGGCCGCATCGCACGACAACAAGCCGTGACCGGCCAACTCACGCTTGCCACGTTCCAATGTTTCCCGAAGGTGCTCCGGCGTGTCGCGGTCATGGTGGAGATGGATTTCGACTTCGCCATCGCAACGCCGGCAAAGTTCAGCCAGTGCGGCCATGACCTCGGCATCGTATTGCTCGATTGGATAGAAAAAAGTGTGGCGCGGGCGCGTGCCATCGGCGTCTTCGAAAGGCTGGATCAACCTGGGAAATTCCCGTTGCCAGTGTTCCAGACGCGCCAGTGCGCCCGCCTTGTCGGTCGCGTGAAAGGGTTCAAAATGATCACACACACACAGCAGGAAGTCGGTCACGCCCTTCGCCGCAGGCGGGCGGCATTGCCGCAGGTAGGCGGGCAGCCATAAGTCCAGAGCCTTATACATCGGACGGAAAGTAATTTAGCCCGGGGTCATTTGCCAGCCTTGGCGGTGGGTGCCGCGCAGGTAGTGCCAAAGCCCCGCCAGGGTCAGCCAGTTCAAAAAAACAAACCCGGCGGGAAGGGAAAAACAGGCCACCCGCCACGAAGAAAAACCCATTCCAATGAAAGCACAGCCGTAGAAGAGGCATTGGCCCAAGAACAGAAAGCGATAACCGGGAAACCCCATCAAAGCGCTGTTCGCCAAGAGCAGGCTGAGGAGCAGCAGCGGCCCGAGCAACCGAAGATATTTGTGCGAGATCAATTGCCACCAGAGCCGGTGGCGCCACGGGAGCATCCAACCCGGATAGCGCAGCAACATTTGAAAGTTACCAGCCAGCGTGCGGCGTTTGCGAACCCGCTCGCGGCGCGGTTCGAGCGGTTGCGGGTCAAAGGCCCGGACCGTCGGATCAAAGAGCACGCGCGCTCCCCGTTCCGCAATTTGCATCGGAATGACCACATCGTCGAGGATGGTGTCCGCGGGAATGGCCTGGAACAAATGGCGGCGGATGGCGTAGACGGCACCCGTGCAGCCGATGGCGGAGTCCCATCGAGATTCGGTGGAACGAATGAATTTCTCCAACCGCCAGTAAGCGTCCACACCGCCACCGACGGACGAGGCGGCGGGCTCAATCTCCAACGCACCGCTCACGGCGCCCACCTGCGAATCCTGAAAATGCCGCGCCAGTTGCGAAATTGTTTCCAGGGAAAAACGTTGACGCGCGTCGGCAAAAACCACGATCTCCCCGCGCGCCGCCGCGACGCCGGCGTTCAGGGCGTGGGCTTTTCCGCAGCGGGTGGTTTCGACCCGCACCGCGACCCGGGGATTCTGCAAGGCGTTCACGCGGGCCTCCGTATCATCCGTGCAGCCGTCGGAAACAACGAGGATATCGAGTTTGTCCGGTGGATAGGCTGCGGCCAGCAGATTTTGGAGGCGGGCCTGGATGCGATCCTGTTCATCATGAACGCAAAGGACAACGGTAACGGTCGGCGGATCGGGGCTCAATTCTTTAGCTATGGACCAGCGTGAAATGCGGCCGAGCCAATACATCAAAAGTGGATAACCGAGGAAGATGTAGATCAGCATCCCGAGGCTGGCCCAAAAGATTTGCGCATAGAGAGTGGCTGCAATCATGGCGATCCATCCGATCCGCGCCGGCGGAATCAGAAATTCTTGCAGACGTACTCCCAATACCGGAGAAACAACTCGCCCATGATCCAGATGAGCGCCACGTCAATCATTCCAATGCGCTCCCAACGAATGGCCGGCTTGGACTCCTTCTCCTTCTCCTGTTCCGCGACCATGCGGGAAGCGGATCCGGAGGGAAGATTCAAAGCGGTGGCCTGCCCCGTGACACTCGAGATCATCATCGGCATCGGCGCCAACGCCGGCAATAAACCATCCGCGGTCACGGGGATCAACTGCGGTGCCAGTTCCGGTTCGTGCTGATGGACGATCTCTTCCTGGTTTTTCAAAAGGAGTTGGCGGTGAAAGGCTGCCACACACGCCGCCATAATAAAGTAAGTTGGGAAATAGCCGAGATCAATCATCCACGCCGACACCGTGTAGGCGATTACCAGGCAAAAAAGCATGCGACGAATGCGTTCTTCACCCGAATTGGTGGTCTGGCAGGTGATCAAGACGCGGAGCGTACAATAAATGACCCCCAAATAAAGGCAAAAACCGAAAAATCCCAGCTCCGCCCCAACCTGCACAAATCCGCTGTGGGCCGCCTTATTCCAACCGTGGGCCCGGTAAAAGCTGCGCATCCAATTTTCGTAGCCGACCCCCGTCGTCTCGGTCTTGATCACATTCAGACCGTGCCGAAAAGCAATCACGCGACCCATGATGGCTTGATTCGACCCGGCTCGGTTCAATTCCTCCATTCGTGGCAGCGTGTGCAGCGCCGCCCACCCGGTGGTCAGCGCAAACCAAACAATAAATACTTGGACAAACTTGGGCCGGCCAAACGCCATGGACAGGACGGTGGTCGCGAAACCAGACAAGAATGACCCTTTGGATTGGGTCAGAAACATGCACCACGCTGGCAGCAACAGAACCACCATGGTCGCTTGTTTCATGAAAATGGGGCGGTTCCAGGCGCAGGTAAAATAGAGCATCGACAAAACCGGCACCACGGCATGGCCCAAGGCATTTGGGTTTGCGTAAATGGACAGGTTAAGCACCAGTCGATTTTGCTGCACACCATGGGTTACATCGTAGCTGCCGAAAGGATCGAAACCATATTCGCCAGCCAGTGCCGCCACCGCCACAATCAGAACCATCACCGTCCACCAATTCAGAAAACGCTGAATCCGGTCCATGCTGGAGAGGGCCTGGACAATAACCACGTAAAAAATCATGAAGCTCCGGACCCCGCCGAAGGTATCCCAGGACGTGGGCGAGGTCGCAATAATCCAGGCAAACAAAGCCAGCATCATCCAGTCATGCGGCGTGCGGAGCAGGTCGCGGAGTGCAAACTTTCGATCCCGATTAACCATCGCCACCAGCGCGAAGAGCATGATAAGCGTGACCGGATGGAATCCCGCCAAAAACTCCGACCACTCCTGCGGTCGAAGGCAGTAGATCACCAGGAACAGGACGATAGAGACGAAATCCACAGCGGGAGGAGTTGTTGTTAATTTGGGGTGCGCATGGCAGCGACTGCCTCATTCCCCGTTGGAATTGCAGCGCCAAACGGGCCACCAGTTCGCTGCTGTGCCCGGCACACAAGGGTGGAATCGCCCTGGGCGACCCCGCATTCCGTACTAAAAATCAAAAAAAACACAACCGGCCATACTATGGTTTCCCGCCCGGTTTCGTTCAAGCAATAAAATCTCGATTCCGGCAGCTTAAAGTCCTTGCCTGCCAGTCTGGTTCGCATTAAAGAGTGGCGCTAATGGCACTCATCGGCTTGGACGC
>JAYUBJ010000590.1:0-3697 GCA_043740915.1 Verrucomicrobiota bacterium | reverse complement strand
ACCGCGCTCGGTGTACAGATAGCTGGTGGTGTTGTTCAGGGCATCGGTCACACTGGCGGGCCGGTCGTTTGTGTCGTAAGTAAATGAGGTCACGTTGTTCAACGCATCCGTCGCGGTAAGCCGCAGACCGTTTGTGCCGTATGTGAAACTCTCCACGCCGCCGTAGCGATTCGTGTGGGTGAGGACATTGTCGTAGTTGGTGTAGCTAAAGCCCTCGCTGGTGCTGTCGGGATACAGGATGCGCGTGACTCGGGCGCTGGCATCCCGGGTGTAAACGGTGGCGTATCCCAGCGAATTTGTGTAGCTAAGAATGTTGTCGAAATCGTCCCGTGTCCACCGTTCTAGCGCGCCGTCGGGATACTGGATCGCTATCGGATTCCCCCGCGCACTGTTGGTGTACCAAGTGACATAGCCCAACGCGTTGGTCACGGAAGTCAGGTAACCCGCGCCACCGGTGTCGTAGCCGAACGAATTCGTACGACTCAACGGATCGCCCAGCGTCTTCGTCAACCCGTCAGCGGTGTACGTGGCGGATATCTTGTAACCAGAGGCATTGGTGACCGACGCGTTCCCGGAACCATCGTAGCCGACGCTTGTCAAAACCGTTCCGGAGACATTGTCGGTTTCTGTCGCAATGTAGCCTGCTGAAAGCAGGGAGTAAGTATAGGAAACATTGCAGCGTGGACCAGGCAGCCGGGGATCATTCGCGCTGGTGAGGTGACAGAGCGAATCATTGCTCGAGGACGTGTACGTGGCCTGGGTGCCGTCCCCGTAGGTCGCGCTGGCCAGCGTGTACAAGCCTGGATAAAAGAAAGCATTCACCGCCGTGTACGCGTAGGCGACTTTGCGGCCATCGCTGGCCTGCACTTGGCTGATGCGGTTTGTGGCAAACGTGATGTCCAGGTAGCGTCCGGCCGGCTCGGTTATGCGGGTCACCCGGTTGCTCGAATCGTAGGTGAAGCTGTATTGATTGGTGTGGCTGTCCAGGAAGCTCTGCATCTGGTAATAAATGGTGCCGCCGTTGGTCAGCTTGGCAAACTGGTATTGCCAGCCTTTGGGCGTGCGCAATGTGTAAATATTGTTCGTCGCATAAAGCACATCAGGCACGGCCGCCGAGGAAGTCCATTTGCTGCCACCAACGTCGGTAAATTTATTGCGCGTCCCGTCGGGGTAGAAGACGTCGAGGTCGCTTCCATTCGCCGCCATTTCCCATTGATAGCTGTGCCGCCAGTTGGAGCCGCCAAAATACTTGGTGCTGGCGGTATTGTAGCGGCTGCTGTAAGCACGTTTGAAAACCAACTGGTGCTCGCCCGTACCACCAAATACCTCCAAATCCTTCACCTCGCGATACAACGTTCCGGTATAAATGGTGACTGAACCGGCTCCGCTGGGGTTCATCGCGTAGCCGTTTCCGCTGAATCCGCCCTGCGAATAGTTGGCGCCGGGCGGTGGATTGGCTCCCTGCGAGTTGAACGTGCACAAGACTGCGGCGGCGACCAACATTATTGTAAATCTGGTTTTCATATCATTCTCCTTGGTTGATCAACCGTTATTCAGTGGCCTTGGTCATTTTATCGCCCACCCAAAACTCCAGGATCTTTTCATCAATCCCTTTGCGGACTGACACGCGATACAATCCGCGACCGCTGCCGGTGGCGAAGCTGAACGTCGCGGTTTTCAAGCTGTCGAGCGTGACATCCTGCGTCGCCAGTCCGTTGCCGAGATTGCCGCCTTCCAGGGCCGTGAGCGTCACTTTCTCGTTCGCCTGCCCGGCTGGGTAAACGACGGAGATGTTGATCGCGGTCTGCGGTCGCACGGAGATCTCTGGAAAGTTTCCCACCTGGTTTGGATTGACAGTGATGCCTTGCCGGACCCGGACAATGCGGGCGTAACAGCGTTCCCCGCTGATCCCCTGGCTTTGCGCGAACACAACGGGCAACGACACCGCGGCCAGTGAAACCAGCAGCGTGGCGAGAATGATTTCTTTCTTGGGTTTCATAGTTTTTTTTGTTTAACGTTCATCATCATCATGGCGCTCCCGCGGGCGGGTCGTTGCATCCGCACAACGACGATTCCCAACTTCGATCCGGTTTGAAAAACCCATTCTGGGTGGAACAGGCCACCGGCCGGGCTTTTCGGCGGCAAGTTGCCGCCGAAAACGGGCTGGTAGCCCGTGCCACCCATTTTTCAAACACGCCCCGAAAGCGTCTTCAAAATTTCAGAAAGCCGAATTTCCCGCAATTCGTAGAAATACGAGTCGGTATGCAATGTTCTTATACTGCACAGGCTTTAGATTATTTTATAAGATGGTTTTATAGTGCGTCGGACTACGTAAAATTACGTAGCCATTTTCCGCTTGAGGTTTCCGGGGGGGGGCATGCTACCGAACGTGAGCGCCTGGTTGGAAAGTGAAACTGGAACCCGTCACCCGCTGAACGGCCCCTGCTACCTCGGGCGCCTGCCCGGCAACCAGATCGTGATCGAGGATGCGCGGGTGTCGCGCCGGCATGCGCTCATCAATCCGCAGGCCGGCGTGGGCTGCTGGCTGCTGGATTTTGGGAGCAGCAACGGCGTCCAAATCAATCGGCGCCTGCTCCTGAAACCCACGCTGCTCCAAAACTTCGACCGGATCACCATTGGCGGCAGCAGTTTTTCGTTCCGGCAATCCTTGGACGACACGTCGGCGCGGCGGGACCCGGCCGTGCCGAAAACCAAGCATATTGCGGAGGCCTTTGCCGCCGTCGAACATCATACGATTCTGTTGGATTGTGAGGGTCTGGCCCGGGGCCAGGATGCCGGGGCGATTGAATTGTTGCGCCGGTTTTTCCCGGAACCGTTCGCGTGGCCGGCGTTGCCGCGCACCCTCCGGCGGTGGATTCAGCAGCAAGATCAAGCGCCCACGCCGGGCGCGGACGGGAATGTCCTGCCGGAACCGTTTGTCATCAGAATGGAGGAACGACGGCTGGTGATCCGATTCAAACCGATCTCGCAGAATCAATCGTTGGTGATGTTGACGGAGGAGCGGGGTGCGTTGTCGCCCGAGATCCTCCAGCGTCTGGGATTGTCGGAACGGGAAGGTGAAATTCTGCGCTGGATGGCGCAGGGAGTGAGCAATCCCGAGATCGCTGCCTTGCTGGGTTTGCAGACGCGGAACGTGGAAAAGCATGTGGAACACATTTTCGGCAAGCTGGAGGTCACGTCGCGCATGGCCGCCTTGTTGCGGGTCATTGAATTGGCGGAAAACATGGGGTGATGCTCGGCGTCGCGAAACATTTTCCCTGAATTAAATCGCCTCGGGATCCATGGGCCACGCGGGCCGCCCCAAAATCTCCTGTTGCGCCGGACTGTCGGGCCGTTGTAAAAGCTCCGACTGTTTCATGGGCAAGACATTGATCATCGCGGAAAAGCCGTCCGTCGCCGGCGACATCGCCAAGGCGCTCGGTGGATTCAAGCCGGACAAGAGCCGGGAGTTCTTCGAGAGCGACACGTCCGTGATCTCCTCCGCCGTCGGCCATTTGCTGGAACTGATCGTGCCGGAGGAATTCGAGGTGAAGAAGGGGCGCTGGACGTTTGCCGCACTGCCGCACCTGCCGCCCCACTTCGACCTTCAACCCATCGAGCGCAGCGCGAGCCGGCTCAAGGTGTTGCAGAAACTGCTCAAGCGGAAGGACATTGTTTCCGTGGTAAACGCCTGCGA
>JAYUBJ010000589.1:0-3702 GCA_043740915.1 Verrucomicrobiota bacterium | reverse complement strand
TGTCGAGCTGTCCGGGGATTCGGTCGGTGCGCACCTGGTGCGGTTCAAAGATGGCGCGGAACTGGTAATACTCGCCCTGCGAAACCGGATCCATCCGGTGGTCATGACACTTGGCGCATCCCATGGTGAGTCCGAGGAAGGCCTGCGACGTGTGCTTGACCGTGTCCTCGAGCCATTGCTCGCGGCTGAGCAATTTGAAGTTGCGGGCCAGAAAACCTGTGGCGCGCAGTGCCTGCGTGTCTTCCGGCGCGAGTTCGTCCGCGGCGAGCATCTCCTGAAGCATCCGGTCGTAACCCTTGTCCTCGTTCAGCGACTCCACAATCCAATCGCGCCAGCGCCAGATGTGCGGTTTGCTGTCCCGAATTTGATTCCCGTCGCTCCAGCCCGCCCAGTCACTATAGCGCCAGATGTCCATCCAATGCCGGCCCCAGCGCTCGCCGTAGCGCGGATCGTCGAGCAATCTGGTCACCACCTTTTCGTACGCATCACAAGATCGATCTGCCGCAAACGCCCGCTGTTCCTCCGACGTTGGCGAAAGCCCGATCAAGTCGAGATACACGCGGCGCAACAAAATCTCCTTCGCCGCTTCCGGACGCGGCTTCAACTTTCGCGCGCCCTGTCCGGACGCGATGAAGGCATCGATCGGATTGCGGATGGGAAAAGACGCAGTGCTCTTTGACCGGTTGAGGGCGGGCACCTCGGGCCGCTTCACCGGCTCGAACGGCCGCCACCGATACGACGCCAGATATTTTGCGAACTCACTGCGCAGCTTGCGGGCGTCGGCAAGTTCCTTCTTTGTCGGAGTATCCCGCCCGTCGCCGGGATTGTGACCGAGCAACAACTCCGTTTCATTGTCCACACCATCGCCGTCGGCATCCTCGCGGGCCACCATGCGGAGGCGGGTGGAGATGTCTTTCTTCGCGCCGGATCGGGCCAGTTTCTGGCCCAACAGGCGCAGGCGATGGCCGAATGGATTATGCGGAAAATCATCGAGGCTTTCCGGCGCCTTGTTGGTGCTGGGCAAATGGCAGGTCGTGCAGCGGGCCAGGCCCTTGCTCAGGAATTTGTCGTAATCCCGCTCGAGCGCGGCCAGGTTGGCCGGAGTCGCGCAGAGCCAGGTCGATGAAGCCAGCAGCACCGCAGCCGGTGTCAACCCGCGGCGGAACCACACAGGTGCGCTTGTTTTCGAGTTGCTCATGCGACGAATGGGTTTCCGCAGAGTATCCAACCGAGGCGAATTCGTGTCAACGCCGGGAAGTGGTCCAGTTCGGACCGCGGTTTGTCCCAAACCACAGCATGTCGCCAATAAACCAGCGTTCAAACTGACCCCAGCATGTTCGGTTCCTCCACGCGCTGCGAGTTGGGACAACTCGCGGTCCGGCTGCAGGGCCGACAGTGCCACTCCCCAGCGCCTATATTCTGCCTCCAAATCTTTTTGCTTTGGTATGCATGCGGGGACTAATCTGCCGACATGGCTTTTCGAATTCATGACAGCGTGGTGCGCGGCGAGATCGACAATCGTGTAAAGGGAATCGTGCGCGGCAAAATCTGGATCGAAGGCCGCACCAAACCGGTGACGCTCGAACTCAAAGGCAACGCGCATCCCGACCTTGCCGGGTGTTTGCTGACGTTCGCCAACCCGCTCCCGCGGATTCCGCACCAGCACCTCGATTCACTGAATCCCGTCCAGCGCGGCAACATCGGTGACTTGACGGCGTCGCGCAAGGTGCGGGTGTTCGACATCCCGTTCGACGAAGCGTACGCGATGCTCAAGCGGAAGGAGAAGCCGCCGGAGCACATGGCCAACAGTCTTTATCTCGAATGGTTCAGCGAGGCGAACGGGCGCGTGGTGGTGGAAAGCGCGGATTATGAACTGAAGATTTCCGCGCCCGAGTGGCGGTTGACGCCGGAGGAAAACGCGGAGCGGGCGCAGGCCGCCGCGGCGGGCATGGACGATTTCATGCAAAAACTCACCGAAGCCGTCGAACCGGAGCAACACCGACAAAAAGATCCGGAGGCCGAGTGGGACGAGCATGATTTCGAAAAGTTTCTCCGCGAGTCGGACGCGCGCACGGACAAATACATGGAGCTGATCGAGAAATATGGCGACTCCGACGAGGCCGAGGAAAAAATCGCAAAGGAAATGGGTTGGGATCGCGAGGACAGCGGCGAGGAAAGCGAGGGGCGGATGTCGATTGAGGAAATCAACGCGCTCTGCGAAGCCGCCGCCAACGAGCCGCCGCCCGGGCCGGATCCGCATCGCGAGGGGATTGACTGGATCCGCACGGCGCGCGGCGATCTCCGGCACCCGCTCCAGCATCGGTGTTCCGAGAGTGCGATGAAATTCTGGCATCAGGCCGACGACCTGGGCTTTGAGAAATCCGACGACAAGGATCTGGGGCAGTTCATCTTTGAATTTCAAACCACGGGGGCCAAGCTGGCTGGCGCGCTTAATGGCATCGCCGAAGACCGGGGTTCCGCCGAAGCCGCTTTTACCGTCGCGTGCCTGAAGCGCGCGCTCGGCCACCTGCACAAATCCCAAGCCGGCCTCGAGGCCGTCGCACCGAAGCAATTATTGCCGGCCCCGATGGTTGCGGCAGCGCGGAAGGAATTGTTTGAAATCCGCGAGGGCATTCTGAAACTGATGGACAAATTTCGCGGTCGGAAATAGACCGCTCCTTTCCTTGTAGGAGACGAGGTGACGAGTCTCTAATCACTTCGGTTTCTGAGGGGAACATTAGCGACTGTTTGAAAAGTAGCAGCCGACGTGAGGAGGCTCTGACTTCTTCCGCTTTTTGGGTCGGAAATATAGGGATATTTGAGCCTCGTTACCTCGGCTGCTACGAAGATTCGAGGGGGTTTCAAACAAGCTCATGGAGACTCCTTACGTCGTCACCTACCATTCTTAACGGGCTGTCAGGCGTCTCGTTCCGTACTGGTTCGCCCCGCGTTCGCGCCCCGGCCGTGGTACGCGATGAGGAAATAAACCAGCACCACCGCGACCACCGCCGACAATCCGCCCCAGAACAGCGACCAGTTCTCTCCGGCGGGACGCGCGTTGACCGTGAACCACCACCCGGCGCCGAGGTAGCCGATGAGGTTGCCCACGCCACTGCTCATCAGCGCCATCAACGCCTGCGCCCGCGCCCGCCACGCGGCCTCGATGCGTTGATCAAGGTAGATTTGTGCCGTGATGAACACGAGCGTGAAGGCACAGCCGTGCAGCACGACGCCGGCCAGCAGCCACGCCTTGCCATTGATCGCGCACAACGCGAACCGCACCACGCCAAAGCCCAGGCCGGCGGCGAATATCCATTTCAACCGCCACTTCAACAGCAAACCGCCCAGCATGAACATGGTGATGATTTCCGTCACCTGCCCGAAAGTCATCCACGCGCTGGTGTGTTCCAGGCCCAGTTCGCGCAGGTGTGGCGGCGTGTACGGATAAAACCCCGCCATCGGAATCGCGAACAGTGCCACAGTGATAAACACCACGCGATGATCGGGATTTTTCAACAACGTCAGCGCGTCCAAACCCAGCCGCTCATGCCACGTGAGGTTCTCGACGGATTTGGGCGTTTCCAAAACCGGGAGAAAAAAGGTGAGCGCCGCAACGGCCAGCCACATCACCGCGCCGCTATATCCCGCGAGCGCGGAGGCGTCCGCCCCCAGGAGGCTCACCACCCAGCAGCCCGCCATCCA
>JAYUBJ010000588.1:0-3714 GCA_043740915.1 Verrucomicrobiota bacterium | reverse complement strand
CAAAGCTTTCGCCCACATCACGGGTGGCGGTTTTGTGGACAACCTTCCGCGCGTATTGCCCAAGAAATGCGATGCCATCATCCGCCAAGGCTCGTGGGACATGCTGCCGATTTTTCAGATGATTCAGGCTAGGGGCGGCGTGCCGGAAGCCGAATTGTATCAAGTCTTCAACATGGGCATCGGCATGACGGTCATCGTTGCGGCAGATCACGCCGACGCCGTGCTGCGGGCCATTCGCGCGGCCAAACACCCGGCCTGGTTCATCGGCGAAATCGTGAAGGGTAGCGGCGAGGCCCGGGTGGTTTGAACGAGGTGGACAGGTCGCGCTCTGCGGCCATGGAATCGACATGAGTGACCAGCCCACACCCAAGGATCCGCGGGACTTCCTCCTGCTCGCCAAGCTGGCGACCGCGTTGAGTTTCGGCGCCCTCACCGGTTCGCTCTGGGCCATGGAAATTGGTCCCAGCGGCTTTGGTTTCAAATTTTCTGCCGGTGTGATTCTAGCAGCGCTGGTTGGGGTGGTGGCCGCGTTTATCTACTGGCGCTTGTTGCAAAAGCTGATTGTCTCCCGGGAAAAATCCGTCCGTGCTGGCGCGGAGGGCCAGGCATCGGTTGATTTCAAGAAGTTTGTGGGCTTCACGGTTTTGCTTTTTGTCGCGACGCTGCTGGCGTTTCTGTATCCGCTCCGCTTTGCGCCGAGCGAGAAACACCAGGACATCGCCTTCGGCATGGTGCTGGCGTTCGCCTGCATCGCCGGGGTCGCCCGGGTGGTCTGGTGGTTGAAGAAAGTGCTTGATGAGGACGACAAGCAGAACCGCCGGTGAGCCAAGGAACGATTCGCAGTTGCGGCATTGTGTGCTGAAGCCGCCTCTCAGCGCACGAAAACCATTTCCCGCCTTCCTGCCTTCCTGATTCAATCCCTCCCGCAATGAAACTTCTGCTCATCGGCTCCGGAGGACGCGAACATGCGCTCGGCGCGGAAGCTGGCGCAATTGCCGCACTTCGCACAAGCCAGGGCTTGTTTTCTCGTGGGTGCCGGGTTACAATCTTCCCATGAAAAGTTACGGCCAAGTGCTTGACTCGATTGAAGCTCTGCCCGAAGAACAGCAGGAGTCTTTGGTGGATACCGTGCGTAAACGACTGGCGGAACGCCATCGCGCCGCGCTGGTCAAATCCGTCGGCGCCGCGCGCAAGGAATTCAAGGCGGGCAAACTCCGCCCGGCCAGCCCGGCGGAGATCATGCGCAAGGTTCTCGCTTGAAACGGCTGCTCCTGCCTTCCACTGCTTTTGTTCGTTCCACCCGCCGCTTCACCCGGAAGCATCCGCAACTCGCGCCTGAACTTCAGTTGACGCTCGAACTTTTGACAGAGGACGCCTTTCATCCGCAACTTAAGACCCACAAGTCGAAGGGAAAACTTGCGAGTTCTTGGGCGTGCAGCGCTGGCTATGATATTCGCATCGTTTTCCAATTCGTTAAACACAAGGGGCAGGACGCCATTCTATTGGAAGGTGTCGGCACGCACGACGAAGTCTATTGATGAAACTCCTGCTCATCGGCTCCGGCGGACGCGAACATGCGCTGGCGTGGAAGCTGGCGCAATCGCCGCACGTTACGCGGATGTGGTGCGCACCGGGCAATGCCGGCATCGCGGAGGAACGGCTCGCGAAGGACCGCGCGCTGGTCGAATGCGTGAGCCTTGGCGCGGAGGATTTGGCGGAACTGCGCGCGTTCGCGCAGGAGCAGCGGGTGGATCTCACGGTCGTGGGGCCGGATAATCCGCTGGCGCTCGGCATCGTGGATTTGTTTCAGGCAAACGGATTGCGCATCTGGGGTCCAAATCAAAAGGCGGCGCAGTTTGAATCGTCCAAAGTATTTTCGCAGGTTTTCATGGAAAAACATGGCATCCCCACACCCGCGGCGGGAACCTTCGATGACGTGAGTGCCGCGAAGCGGTTTTGCGCGTCGCTGGGTGGTCGTTGCGTGGTGAAGGCAGATGGGTTGGCACTGGGCAAAGGCGTTTTGATGTGTTCGAACCAAACCGAGGCGGAAAAAGCGGTGGATGAAATCATGGTGGGCAAAGCCTTTGGCGCGGCGGGCGCGCGCGTGGTCATCCAGGAACTGCTCGAAGGCATGGAGATTTCCTTGCACGCGCTCTGCGACGGCAAGGTGGCGAAACTCTTCCCGACCGCCCAAGACCACAAGCGGGCGCTCAACGGCGACCAAGGGTTGAACACCGGCGGGATGGGAACGTACTCGCCCGTGCCATTTCTGAGCGACCCGCAACTTTCTGAAGTGGGGAAACAGATTCTCGACCCATGGCTGCGCGGTTGTGCGGCGGAGGGGATTGATTTTCGCGGCATCCTGTATCCGGGCGTCATGCTGACGAAGCACGGCCCGAAAGTTTTGGAGTTCAACGCGCGGTTCGGAGATCCGGAGACGCAGGTTTATCTCACGCGCCTGGAGAACGATTTGTTTGAACTACTTTCAGCGAGCGTGGACGGCACGCTGGCAAAAGTAGAATTGAAATGGAGTCCCCTCGCCAGCATGTGCGTGGTGATGGCCAGCGGGGGTTATCCTGGCAGTTATGCGAAGGGCAAGCCGATCCACGGTCTGGCTGGGGCGGCGTCACTTCCGAACGTAAAAGTATTTCACGCTGGTACCGCAAGGGCAGGGGAGCAAATCGTGACGAACGGTGGTCGGGTGTTGGGTGTGACCGCACTGGGCAAGCATCTGAAGGCTGCCCAAGCCGCTGCCTACGCCGCCGTGGAAAAAATCCATTTTGACGGCGCGCATTTCCGCCGCGACATCGCGGCGAAGGCGTTGTAGCGGCGGGCGTCCTGCCTGCCGTAGAGGGCGGGCGTCCCCGCCGCCCGGATTTGGCGTGGGAGTATTTTGAGGATTCGCGCGAGATTCAAGCGGTCTGGTTTTGCCGCGCTGATTTCCGCCGGGCGAGACGCCTCGGCTTTACGGCAGGCGGGACGTCCGCCGCTACGCGATTGGCTGCCGTTTACGAGCGCTGCTCCATTTTGAATCATCAATCGATTTGCAGAAGCGTGCCTTGGTCGGGTTGTTCTCCACATAAGCCTCCAACCGCGTCTGCTCCGCCCCATCGCGAATCCAGTGGTCGAAAGATTCCTTCTGCCAGAACTCGCCGGTACGGCACAGAATTTTGTTGGCTGCTTTGCTCGTGAAGGATTTCCAACTGTGCAGGATGTCGCTCAGCGTGTGACCCGGCATGGGCCAGACGACTGCGTGAACGTGGTTGGGCATCACGACCCAACCGCGGAGTGAAGACCCCGCGAATGGACGGGCGAAGCCTGGAGGCAATCGTGGCCAACGTGAACCGGACGTTGCGCGGGTGGTTTGGATACTTCCAGCACAGCCAAGCGACCGTGTTTGTGACGGTCGATGGTTACGAGAGGCGACGATTGCGCAGCCTGTTTCAAAAACGGCGAGGACGCACCAGTCAAGGACTGGGCGCGGCGCATCAACGCTGGCCGAACGAGTGGTCTGCCCGCTGTGGGCTGCTGAGCTTGAAGGCAGAACATGAGTGGACGCGGACAATCGTACAACTACGAACCCACGGACTGGAGAGCCGGATGCGATCCCGCAGTCGCGGGACGCCCGCCCGTTCGGAGGGAGGGGCAAGGTTCAAACCCTTGTCCCTACCCCCTGTCGGCAGGCAAAGATGCCCGACGCTACGGGTTCAAATC
>JAYUBJ010000587.1:0-11891 GCA_043740915.1 Verrucomicrobiota bacterium | reverse complement strand
TTTGAATGCGGGCTTGAGTGTGCTCAGTGTTTCCACGGTGGTGTCAGACCGCGGATGCTCGTCGCGATCGAGTTTTCCCACTGCAACCAATTCATCGGCAAAGGCCCCCGCGGCCTGTGCGGTGGCATAGCGCTGCTGGCTGCGCGCGGCGAAGGCGTCCTGTTCCACGCGGCTGATTTGATATTGCGCGGCCAATCGTTCGGTGGACAGCGCCATGTGCTCGTGATCAAAGGCGTCCACCAGGCCGTCGCGCAGGAGCGAGTCCGTGACGGTGGCGTCGCCCAGTTTGTAGCCCGTGCGGGCGCGCGGCAGCAGATACGGCGCGTTGGACATCGATTCGGTTCCGCCGCAGAGCACGACCCAGGCATCGCCCGCGCGGATGGCTTGGGCCGCGAGGATCACCGCCTGCATGCCGGAGGCGCACATCATGTTGACCGTGAAGGCGGGCACGGTGAGCGGGATCCCCAACCGCACGCCGATCTGCCGTGCAATGTTCATCCCCTGGCCGGCGCTGAGGACATTGCCGATGATCACCTGGTCGATATTCTCCGCGCCGACCGTGCGTATCGCGGCCGCGCCGGCGTGAGCCGCGAGGTCCACGGCGGTTTGGTTTTGCAGCGCGCCGAGGAACTTTCCCTGCGGCGTGCGTTTGGCGGCGACGATGCAAACTTCAATCATGTCAAATTCCTTTTGGGGGTTCAAACGTGCGGGCGGGCATGAGGCCAACTTGCCGCATCAATGGGCGGAAGGCCATCAAGTCGAGCACCTGTTTTTGCAGATCAATTCCCGGAGCGATCTCGATCAACTCGACACCCTCCGGTGTCAGGCGGAACACCGCGCGCTCGGTCACATAGCGCACCTCCTGGCCGGCGGCCCGAGCGGTTTCGCCACTGAATGAAACTTGTTCCACCTGTTCAACAAACTTTCCGATTTTGCCTTCGCGAACGATCCGTAGCTGTCCATTTTCCACGGCAATCTCCAGCCCGCCGGAAGTGAACGTGCCGCAGAAAATCAGATGCCGGGCATTCTGGCTGATGTTGACGAACCCGCCCACGCCGGCGAGCCGTGCGCCGAATTGCGAGACGTTCACATTTCCCGTCCGGTCAATTTGCGCCGCGCCGAGCGCCGCAAAATCCAGGCCGCCACCATCGTAAAAATCAAATTGCGCCGGTTGATCGATGATGGCCTGCGGATGATACGCCGCCCCGAAACTCAGTCCGCCGGCGGGCATGCCACCGATGGGGCCGCTCTCCACCGTGAGCGTCACGCGCCCCAGCAACCCGCGTTCGGCAGCGATGCGCGCAATGCCCTCGGGCATCCCGATGCCAAGATTTGCAATCGCGCCCACGGACAATTCATCACACGCGCGCGCCGCGATGATGCGGCGTTCATTCAGCGGCATTGGTGGGCTTCGCAGAAAAACAGCTTCACCCTCGCCCTCGGCCGGGGGCGAGCTATAAGCCGGATTGAACGACTCAGCAAAGGTCTGCTCGTGTTCGTGTGGTGCGGCGACCACGATGCGGTCCACCAGGATTCCCGGCACGCGCACATCCTTCGGCCTGGCCGGATGCTCCAGGAGACGGCGCACTTGCGCGATCACGGTGCCGCCGGAGTTGTGGACGGCCTGCGCAATGGGTAGCACCTCGCCGATGATCGCCTCGTCGTCCATGACGAGATTTCCCTCGGGATCAGCGGCGGTGGCGCGAATGAGGCCGACGTGAATGGGAAAAGATTTGTAAAACAACCACGTGCGGCCACTGAGTTCAACGCGCTCGACCAATGGCTCGGTGGTCAGCGCATTGAGCCGGCCGCCTTGGTGAATCGGATCGATGAACGTGCCGAGGCCAACGTGCGTGATGCAGCCGGGTCGGCCCGCTGCGATGTCGCGCAGCAACTGGCAGATGACGCCCTGGGGAAAATTATAGGCTTCGATTTTGTTCTCGAGCGCAAGCTTGCCCAAGCTCGGCGCGAGTCCCCAATGCCCGCCGATAACACGCCGGATCAACCCTGCGTGGGCCAGGTGATTCAGTCCGCGCGATTGGCCGTCCCCTTGGCCGGCGGCATAGACGAGCGTGAGATTCCGTGGCCCGCCCGTTTGCGTGAACCGCCGTTCCAGCGCGGACGTCAAGGCCTCGGGATGCGCCGCGCCAACGAATCCGCCGGACACCACGGTCACGCCGTCGGGAATCAGAGCGACCGCGTCGTCGGCGGAACAGAGCCGGTCCGGGCGGGGGCGACTCATCCCCACCAGCCTCCGTTGACGTGGAGGGTCTGGCCGGTGACATACGACGCCAGGTCGCTGCACAAAAACAAAATGACCTTGCCGATTTCCTCCGGCTCACCAAAGCGACCGAGGGGAATTTGCGTCAGCATCTGGCGGCGAATGTCCTCGGAAATGGTTTTGCCCATCTCCGTCAGCACCACGCCGGGCGCCACGGCGTTGACGGTGATGTTCCGGCGCGCCAGTTCCTTGCTCAACACCTTGGTCAAGCCCATGACGCCCGCCTTGGCCGCGGCATAATTCGCCTGGCCGAAGAAGCCGATGACGGCGGAGATCGACGCCATATTTACGATGCGTCCGCCATCAGCGAGGCGCTCGCTTGCCGCGCGGCACACGTTGAAGACGCCAGTCAGATTGGTGTCGATGACCTGCTGCCATTCGGTCGCGGACATTTTCTTGAGCGAACGGTCGCGGATGATGGCCGCGTTGTTGACCACGATGTGCAGCGCGCCGAAGCGGGTGATGATTTGATCGAGCATGGCCTCGACGGCGGCGAGATCGCGCACATCGCCGGCGAGGGCCACGGCGCGTTCGCCCAGCGCGGCGACGGCCTTTTCAGCCTTCGGGCAGTTCACGCCTTGAGGGTCCTCAAAATAGTTCAGGATCACGTTCGCGCCGGCCGCGTGGAGCAGGGTGGCGGTGGCGAGGCCCAATCCCTGCCCGCCGCCGGTGACGAGGGCGGTCTTGCCGGCAAGGTTGAATTGAATCATAAGCAATGGTCAGGCAAAATTATGGATGGGCGGATGATTCATGTTGCGTGGGTTTAATTCAAGAGGATCGTGCGGGGATCTGCGCGCGGGTCGGTCGGGCGCATATACTGCCCCGTAGCGCAGGCGTCCCCGCCTGCGAGTTCGAGCCGCGTCTCGCGGCCGGTTCTGGTCCACGGGGCGGGACGCCCCGCGAACTCGCAGCCGAGGACGGCTGCGCTACGCGCTTCGGGGGCAGTGCCCGGATGCGCCCGCCATCGCCGAACCGATCGGCAAAAAGAATCGACTTTCCACAGGGATCCGCCAATAAACGGACCAGCCTATGCAGACCATTACCCGGCATTTTATTTTATTCGCGGCGGCGTTGAATCTTACCACGGGATGCTGCGACGAATTCAGGGTGGGTGAAAGCGACACGCAGGTGATCATTGTTTCCTCCACCCTCGAAGCATCGGTGACGAAGCGCGGCTATGTTTCCGGCGTCACCGGCGGGTCGTTGCTCGACAAGCGCACCGGTTTCCGCGATCTCGGCTTCGGCTTGGACATCGTGGATTGGATCATGGAACCGGGCAGCGATGAGGCATATCGCGACCAGCTCAAGGGCGATCTCGTTTATCCGATCAACAATCTTTACCACGGCAAAACGCCCAAGCGCTCCATTGAGGGGCCGCAGATTTGCACGCAGGCCAAACAGGTCCAGCCGCAAACCATCGAGGACAAGGATTTTGTGGCCGTGCAGACGCACCATCAATACACCATTGCCGCGCCGGGAAAAAAGACCGGATCCACCTGGGACCAGACCATCGTTTTCCCCGCTGGCAAACGCTATTTCATTTCCTCGGACAAGATCACCACCGTCAACGCCAGCGAGGCGATGTTTCTGCGCATCGACATGCCGGGCCACATCAAACACCAGAACGGCGACACGTTCAGCGAAGTGTATTTGAGTTATCACGGCAAAATTTCCGCGGGCGAATTCCTGAAGGACTTCGCGCCCGACGAGCGATTCAACTATCGCCGCGACGTGCAGCCCGTGCCAAAACGGTTCATTCGTGCCTACCACTTGCGCGATCCCAAGACCGGCCGCGACGGCCCGTGGCTGGCGGGCATGACCCTGGATCCTTCGGTGGTATCGGAGGCCTGGTGTCACCAGCGCGGCTACATCTGCCTGATCGAGGAATTTGGCGGACGGCCCATTCGGCCAGGCGAATCGTTCAGTGCGGCGTTCATCGTCGGTTATTTTGATACCATCGCGGAGATGGAAAAGATCTATGACCACTACGCCGGGAACACGGGATTGGAAGCGAGCGAGAAAGGTTGGAAACTGGTCTCGGCGCACGCGGGCAGGCCGGGGAAGTAAGTTGAATTACTTCAGCAACTCCTCCGCCGTCCAAGGTATCTCGCGGTTTCCGATGCTCGCACGGAGAGCCTTCACATCCGCCGACAAAACCGGCGGGGCACCTGATCCGTAGTCGCCGCGGATGAACGTGAGCACGTCCGCAATCTGTTGGTCGTCCAACCCGGCCATCGAGGGCATCGGCACCGGGTTCGTCATCACGAAGGGTTGGCCGGCGACCGTCAGCGGGCCGGTGAGGCCGTGCAGCACAATTTTGATGACGCGCGTTTTGTCGCCGCGCACCCAATCGCTGCCCATCAGCGGCGGATACGTCTCGGGCAAGCCTTTGCCGTCGGGTTGGTGGCAGGGCAGGCACGCCATTTCATAAATGAGCCGGCCGGGTGACAGCGGCACGGGTGGTGTGCCGGCGAGTTTGCGCAGGTAATCCGATTGCGTCGCGCTGCCGCCGAAGGTGAGGCGGTTTGCCGCCAGCGCCGGTCCCCACTGCGGTTGCAGTGCGCGGATGCTCTGCACGAGTGAGTAGTCGATGAACTTGTCGCGCGGGGAGTCGAGCGCTTGCGTGACGACTTCCACCGTCTCGGGTTTCAGAACGTAGCTGGCGGCAACGATCGCTTCCAATCGCACGCGCGGATTCGTGTCGTGAATGCGCTCGCGCAACAATGCCAGTGGATCCGGTAGTCGATCCGCCCACCCGCTGATGACACGGGTGCCGTAGGCGCGGACGCGAGGGTCTTTCGCAGCGAGCAGTTTCGCCAGCAGTTGGGGCCGCGTGACTTCGTGCGACTCGAACACGCCGATGACTTCCAGCAGCAAGCGCTCGTAGTCGGGAGTGGTCGGCGCGAGTTTCGCGACCCAGGTGTCGGCGGCTTTCAACGCTTCTCCCGCCGGCGCGTCGAAGAGCAGGCGCTTGGCTTGATAGCGCGTCCAGCGTTCGGGCGAACGGAGTTGTTCAAGCAGTTGCGCGGGCTTCATTGCGGCGAGGTTGGGCTGCTTCACTGGTGCGCGGCCCTTCGCCGTGATGCGCCAGATGCGGCCATGGGATTTGTCGCGGCGCGGGTCGGCGTAACTCGCCTGGTAATGGCCGATGATGGGATTGAACCAGTCCGCCAGATAAATCGCGCCATCCGGCCCGATGCTCACGTCCACCGGCCGGAAAGCGGTCGTGGACGATTTTATCAATTTGGGCAATTGGGTCGTCTTGAAACCCGAGCCGTCGTCGTGGAAGCGGTGCAGTTCGACCACGCTGCCGAAATAGCCGCCGATGACCGCGCAGCCCTGCACGTCGTCCGGCAGCGCGCGGGTGCCGATGATGTCGAGCGACGTCGTTTTCGGCGAGGTGTCGAAGAGCGGGCCGACCGGATGATATTCGTCGGGATTCACGACTCGGGTCAGGCCCGGCACCGACCAGTAGCCTTGGGGTCGGTCGCCGGATTTGTGGAAGACTTGTCCGTAATCGTCAAAGGCAACGCCCCAGCAATTGTGTCCCGCCTTGCCGCCATTAAAAAAACCATCGAGCCGCAGCGTGCGCGGGCGCAGGCGCCACACGCCTGACCGGTCGAGCCGCGCGATGCCCCACGGCGACTCGACGCGCGACATCGCGTGCAAGCCTTGCGTGAACCACAGGCTGCCGTCCGGGCCGTGCGTGATCGAGTTGATGAGTTGGTGGGTATCACCAATGCCGAAGCCGGAGAACAGTACGCGGCGCGAATCCGCGCGGCCATCGCCGTCCGTGTCGCGCAAGTGGACGAGTTGGTCAAAGTCGCAGACATAAAGCCCGCCGTCGCCCGGTTCCAATCCCTGGATCATCGTCAGTCCCTCCGCGTAACGCCGCGCCTTGTCCGCGTGGCCATCGCCTTTGGTGTCCTCCAACAAGACGATGTAATCCGCAGGCTTCGCACTCCCCTGCCGTTGCGGATACGTGGGCGAGCAAGCCACGTAGAGTCGGCCGCGTTCGTCCCAGGAGAACTGCGTTGGCTTTACAATTCCTTCGCGTTCGGAGGCGAACAGTTTTATTTCGTAACCGTCCGCCACCGTGAACGTGGCGAGTTCCGCTTCGGGCGTCATGACTTCAATTTCCGTTGCGGGTGGAGGCGTTGGCGCAACGAGCGAAGCGACCTGTTCGCCGCGGGCGAAGGCGTGAATCCGTTTATCGGCCGCGGCCACCAGCGGTTTGTAACGCTCGAAGTTTTCCTGAAGCGTCGGCATGGAGCCACCCGCCTTGCCATACATCTGCGCGACGCGGTCGCCATAGACGAACGACCAGTTCGCCGGCCGCCAGCAGTCGAACCACAGAAGGTTCTTCTCCACGATGGCGTCTCGCACCGGGGCGAGTGCCGGTGACAACGTCTTCTCAACGCCAAGCTTTTGCGCAAGGATGGCCGCGACCTCCCGCAAACCCTCCGCCGTCAGGTGAATGCCGTCCTCGGTCAGGCGCAAACCGGATTTGCGAAGCGCGAGGGGCGCGAACAAATCCACGAACACGGCGCCACGCTGTTTGGCGATGTCGCGCACGGCATTCGCATAGGCGGCCGCGTCGGCGTTGCGTTTGGTAAGGTCCGGCGCGTGCGAGGCCGTGGGCTTCTCGAACGGCATTGGTGAGACCAGGACCAATCTCCGCGTGCGTCCGGCGAACTGGTCCAGCAACCGGTGGTACGCCGCCGTGAATTCCGGCAAGCGCGTCACGCCATCCAGGGCTTCGATTTGTCCGAACTGCGCCACCACCGTGGTCGCGCCCGCCGTCTCCAGTTGCTTCGTCCACGAGCCAAAATTCAAATCGCGCCACTGTTCATAAACGGTGTCGGCCTCCCACGCCATGGAGCGAAAGCGCGGCCGCTTCGCCGCGAAGCTCGAGGCGAGCAGCGCCTCCAGTTCGCCGGATTTCTGTTCACGGACAAAATTTTCCTGACCGACAAAGATGATGGTTTCGTTGTCGCCGACACTAAACTTGCCACCGGGGAACGGCGGCAACACCGCGCCGGGCTGGCCGTCACCAAACCGGTTGAGGACTTCCGGCTCCGACGGCACGAGCGAATCTGGCAGTGCATCAATTGTAATGTTGCGGTAGGAAATTTCGGCCTTGCAGTTGCCGTGGATTTGCAGCGCGATGACGCCGTCGGTTTCAATGCCCGGTTCGCGCTCCACATAGACAATGGTTCGCTGTCCATTGAGGAAGATCAGGATTTGCCCGCCGACCGCGACGACTTCGTAGGAATTCCAGTCGCCGGGCTTTTCGAGTTTCTCGATCATTTCCTTTTCGGGCGCCACGAGGACTTTTTTGCGTCGCGACTCGTCGTAGAGGGAGCCGGAGTGGCCCGCGCCGATGTCCGCCTGGAAGCCGGACATTTCGTTCGGCGGCTCGGCGATGCGCTTGCTGCGGAACTGCACGCCGCCATTGATGAAACCTTCGGTGCCGACGAGCTTGTATTCGAGCTTGAGATTGAAATTGCGGTAGCTCTTCTTGGTCGCGAGGAATTCATTGCGTAGATTGCCTTCGAGCGACCCGCCGACGATGGCGCCGTCCCGGATGCGCCAGACCTTGTTGGTTTCGCCTTCCCAGCCCGCGAACGATTTGCCATCGAAAAGCGGCACCGGCGCTGCGCTGGCGGTGATCGTGAGCAGGCAGAGGGCCATTTTTAGAAACGCCGGCGAGGCGTAGGACAGGCGTCGCGCCTGTCTCCAACTCAAAAAAGTCCACCCACCGACCGGTCGAGAGTTTCCAGTCGGGAAACGATCGCAGTTGCAGCGGCCGGATGAAGTTAGAGACAGGCGCGACGCCTGTCCTACGGCATTGTTCCGGCTAAGTGATAGATAGAGTTTCATGGGCGTTGGGCTTTCGGTGCGGTTCAGTGAACGGAGACTCTTCTACCCTCTGCCTCAAACCACCGCAAGCCGGCAGGCAAGTCGCAGTTGGCATATTCAATGTGGATGATCCGCCGGTGGGTAGGCAGGGGAGCTTTCGAGGAGGCATCCAGCAACAACGGTTTCATCACCAGCACGTCGCCGGCCGCGCAACAACAAGTGACTTCGGGCGTCGTCTCCAAGAAACGGAGCGCCGATCTCCTGATAGGCGTGTTCCCAATATCGAAGGAAGGCATGCCGATCGGGAGATCGGCGCTCCCCGGTTCCGCACCCAATTTGGGAATGCGCGTTCGTGGATTCTCCCCCGCCAGCAAATAATCTCATCGCTGCTCAGCTTGCCATGGCGATGCGAGCCGGGCAGAACCCGCAATGGGCCGTTGTCGGGACCGCAATCGCCGAGATGGATGCGGAGCGCGACCATGCTCTCCAGAATGTCCGTCGGCGGCTGGACATGAGGCACCTTATCCTTGGTCGACCAACCGGTGAAGCCCGGCGTCTCAATGCGCCCGGCCACGGCAATGGTGATGTCCTGATGCCACGAAACGTTCCAGTTCGCCGCAGGCAACTTGTCAAAGTAGGTGGCACGGACCGCAAAGCAACCCGCCCCCAAGGCGGCGTCTGCGACGGCTTTTATTGGCCCCATTTTCGCCAAGTCGGCGATCGATTTCGATTGGCCCAACAAGTTCCGTGCGCCACCACGACGAAGCCGTGGCAGATTCCCGACGGCGCGTCGCAAGCGCTCGACGTCGGCGGAATCAAGGATCGACTCCATGATTTCAACGCCATCCACCGTTTGAAGAGGAGCCGTGAGGCAGGACGGCATGCCAGAACTTGAACTCCGGATCGCTCTCTGCCTGCAAAATGATTTGCTCGAACCAGCCATGCAGTTCGGGTGGAAGCAGGGAGAACGGTTCATTTTGGTAGTCGGGTTTCATAAACACTTCAATTATTTGTCGCCAACCCTTCTTTGTGCCCGAGGTTTTTCACGGGTTTGAAAATGTCCAGCACCTCGGCGAGCAACGCCTGGTCCATCGGCTCGGCGGCCCACTTGGCCCAGTTGCGGATGTTGTCCGGGTTCGCGCTGCCGGAGATCGTGGTCGTGATGTCGGGGTTCGCGAGGCTGAATTGCAACGCGAGTTTCGCAATGTCCACGCCCTTGGAGGCACAATGCGCGGCGGCGGCGCGCGCGGCGGCTTTCACGGACTCGGGTTCCTTGAGCCAGGCGGGCAGGGGAGCGTTCGTCAGCAACCGCGCGCTGAACGGGCCGGCGTTCATCACGCCCACGCCCTTCGCCTTGAGATAGGGAATGGCCTCGTCGGCGAAGCGCGTGTTTTGGAGCGTGTATTGGTTGTAGGAGAGCACGCAATCCACGTCGGTCTGGTCGCAAATGAATTTGAAAATCTTCATCGGGTAACCGCTGAAACCAATGAACCGCACTTTGCCCGCCTGCTGAATTGTGCGCAGCGCGGGCAGAGTCTCATCCACAATTTGCTGCATCTCTACGAACTCGATGTCATGGCAAAGAATAATATCAAGGTGGTCGGTGCCGAGACGGTGCAGACTCACGTCCACGCTCTCGGCGACGCGCTTCGCCGAGAAATCAAAATGTTGCAAGTCGTAACGGCCGAGCTTGGTGCACAGCGTGTAGCTGTCGCGCGGGACGTCTTTGAGCGCAATGCCGAGCAGCACCTCGCTCATGCCGCGCCCGTAAAACGGCGAAGTGTCGATAAAGTTCAGCCCGCAGTCGAGCGCCACTCGCACGCTCAACAGCGCTTCGTCGAGTTTCACGCTGCGGAATTCCTGTCCGAGCGAGGACGCGCCGAAACTGAGGATAGGGAGGTGAAGGCCGGTTTTTCCAAGTGGGCGGGTTTGCATGTTAAAACAGTAATCAGTAATCAGTAATCAGCCGGGGAGGGTTCAGGCGAGTTCGAGTTGCGAGTCACCCTTCGAAAGTGCGAAACAGGCGAGTGTCGCGTCGCCGTCGCGGCACCAATTGCCGGGTTTCAATTTCAATATCGCTGAAACTTCAGTCAACGCAGTGGGCTTTCGATTCAACGAAAGAATTGGTGGGGCCTTTGTGGACGCCGCAATTCGCACGGTAAACTCCGGGCACGCAAACGGTGCCTGAAACTTGATTGTGTTGCCGATGCGCTCGATCCGCGTGAGTTCTTTGGCGGCCCAGTAGCGGGCTAATTCGCTGAGCTTCATCCAGTGCAGATTGTCGAAGCGCGCGTGCAGGCGCTGCACGACTTCCTGGAAAATCTTGAAGCCCAGTTCCTGGCCGTTCCAGTAAATGCCCGTCCAGTGCGCCAGCATCATGGCCGGCTCGCCCCGCGTGATGACGTCCACCATGCGACCACGCTGGCCGTCGGCGGTGATGAACTTGTCCACGCCGCCCGGCTCGGTGTTGTCCCACCCACCGGTCCAGTCGCCCGTGCAGCCGAGCACATGCACGACACAACGCGGGTCGGGACCGTCGAGCCCGGAGGCGTTTTGCACGATGGGTGCGACGCTCTGTTCCCCTTCGGAAAACAAGTCTCGAAAGTAGTGCGGAATCTCCGCGCCGAATACATCGCGAACGGATTGAAAGCTGGCCTGCGCCAGTTGCGGGCGCGCCTTGCCGCCGAAGCCGCCGGGCGTGGTGATGCCCTCGCAAGGCAGGCCGACATTTTTCAAAATGCGCAGCGCGTAGGCCATGTAGTCCGCAATTTCATCCACACTCCGGCCCGTGGTCCACTCCCAGTTCTCCATGAATTTTGGCGTGAGGTCGGGATAGGGATGGCCGGTCTTGGTGTCAATCACCCGCGTGTGCGTCACCATCTCGGGATGGATGTCCCAGTTCGGCAGCATGAGCGTGCGCACCAACTCGAGGCTTTGCTCGAGTTCGCTCTTGGTCCAGCCGGGCAGTCCGCGGTCGAGCCGGCCGACGCACGCCGGATAGGGCACGATGCTATATTTGCCTTTCACCCCCGCGCCCGCGCACCACTCGCCAAACTTGCGCACGAAGCGATCCGGGATTTCCTCGGGCCACTCGCGCCAGTTGCGATGATACACAGCGCTGGCGCCGAGATTGGCGGCGTCGAACTGCGGCATGGCGAAGCGGTTCAAATTCACCAGGCACGTCGAGTCATCAATGATGAGGCCGACGGGCACGCGGTGGCGCGGATTGAGCACCGTGACGCCGTCGGCACGCGGCGGACGATCGCCAGGGACTTGCGCGTAAAGCTCCGGAGCGCCCGTGGCCAGTGCGGCTCCGGCGAGCGCGCTTTGCTGGAGAAATCGGCGGCGGTTCATCAGAAATTCGTGGTTCAGCCAGCCTTTCGGGCGACCCGCCTCGCGAAGCTCTCGACCATGATGACGGCGCGCTGGTGCAGTCCGCGGGCGACGACTTCCTGCTCGTCGCGCACTTCAAACTGGAAATTCACGAGTTTCGCCTCGGTGTGGATGACGCGGGCGATGATGGTCACGTTCTTGCCCAGCGGCGTTGGTGCGAGATGGCGAATCTCGATCTCAACGCCCACGGTGCGCTCGTTGTCGTCCAGGAACGGTGACAACGATTCACGCGCCGTGCGCTCGATCAGCGCGACGAGCCGCGGCGTGCTCAACACGGCCGGCATCCCGCCGGTGGCGAAATCAATCGCGTGCTCCTGGGCGACGACGAATTTGAGTTCGCCTACGGTGCCGATTT
>JAYUBJ010000586.1:0-3736 GCA_043740915.1 Verrucomicrobiota bacterium | reverse complement strand
ACATGGCGATGCCGTATCACTGGGCCATCGACGCCTTGGAACGGGGAGCCTACGCGGAGGTATGGTCGTTCGTCTGGATGCCGTTGGCATTGGCTAGGATCCTGCAACAGGCCGCAGGAAATCGCCTTGGGTGGCTGAAGGCGTCGCTGGGGTTGGGATTGTTGTTCCTCACGCATCTGCCGACGTCTGTCACATTCACCCCTCTGTTGTTGCTGCTCGCGCTCGGCTACGGTTTGCGAGTCTTTGGCGCTACACTGGCTGCGGCTGCTTTCGGCAGCGGCTTGGCGGCGATGTATGTGCTGCCGGCCTTGACCATGCAGGATGCGGTGACGATGGAGACCATGCGGTTTCCGTATGATGTCAGTTTGCGGGCAAAAGCAGCCAGGGTTTTGCGGGTGAAAAGCAGCCACCTTTGAGGTGAGGGATTCGTCCCGTGGGTTCCCGTTGGGGAACAGCATGGGGGCGATGAACCGACTCAAAGTGAACGAACGAACCTCGATAGACGCGCTGCACGGGCGCGGATGGTCCAAACGGCGGATCGCCCGCGAGCTGGGGCTGGACCGGGCCACGGTCCGGCGGCATCTGGTGGCGGCAAAAGCAGCCACCCCGCACACCGGGTCGGCGGACGTCGCCGGTGCGGATGCCGCCACGGTGAACACCGGGTTCGACGACGGTGCCTCGGCAAAAGCAGCCACCCACCCGCATACCGGGTCCGAAGAAGCGGACAACGGTCCGGCCAGCCTGTGCGATCCGTGGCTGGAGGTGATCGGCCAGGGATGGCGGGCGGGGCTTTCGGTGCAGCGGATCTTCCAGGATCTGGTGGCGGGGCACGGGTTCCCTGGCAGCTATCATTCGGTGCGGCGGTTCGTGCGCCGCCGGTTCGGGCCGGAGGGGGAGCCGCCGTTCCGCCGGATGGAGTGCGCGGCGGGCCAGGAGCTGCAGGTCGATTTCGGCCAGGGGGCGTGGGTCGTCGAGGACGGGAAGCGCCGCCGCACGCACCTGTTCCGCTGCGTTCTCAGCCATTCGCGCAAGGGCTACTGCGAGGCGGTGTGGCGGCAGACGGCGGAGAGCTTCATCCGGTGCCTGGAAAACGCCTTCCGCCATTTCGGCGGCGTCACCGCGACGGTGGTGATCGACAACCTGAAGGCGGGCGTGATCCGGGCCGACTGGTTCGATCCGGAGATCAACCCGAAGCTGGAGGAGTTTGCCCGGCATTACGGCACGGCCATCCTGCCGACGAAGCCCGCCACGCCCCGGCACAAGGGCAAGGTCGAGGCCGGGGTGAAGTATGCCCAGAACAACGCGGTCAAGGGGCGGAGCTTCACGAGCCTGGCCGAACAGAACCTGTTCCTCGCCGAGTGGGAACGCACGGTGGCCGACACCCGCATCCACGGCACCACCCGCCAGCAGGTGGGGAAGTTCTTCCTGGAGACGGAGAAGCCCGCGCTGCGGGCGTTGCCGGCGATGGTGTTCCCCGTGTTCGAGGAGGCGCGCCGCACCGTCCACCGCGACGGGCACGTGGAGTTCAAACGCGCCTACTACTCCGTGCCGCCCGAGTATGCCGGCAGCCTCGTCTGGGTGCGCCAGGAGACGCGCCTGCTGCGCGTCCACAACCGCCGCCGCGAGCAGATCGCGCTGCACGCCGTGGCCGAGCCGGGAAAGTTCACGACCGACCCGGTCCACATCCACAGCCGCAAACGCCACGTCATCGAACGCGGCGAGGACCATTTGCTCGACCAGTGCCGCCTCCTCGGCCCGTTCACCGGCACCTGGGCCGAAGCCATGCATCAAGCCCGTGGCCCGCAGGGCCTGCGCGTGATGCTCGGCCTGCTGCAACTGGCCGAAAAGCACCCCGTCGCCGAGCTGGAGAAGGCCGCCGGCACCGCCACCCACCACGGGGCGTGGCGGCTGCGCGACCTCAAACGCCTGCTGGATCAACCGGTCAACGTCGTCCAGCTCGACTTCCTCGAAACCCATCCCCTCATCCGCCCGCTCACCGCCTACCGCATCGGGCTGGTGCAACCTCCGACCCACACCCCATGACCCAGATCGAAAACACCCTCCGCCAGCTCCGCCTCTCCGGCCTCGTCCAAACCCTCGGCGTCCGCCTCCAGGAAGCCGCCGCCGGCCGCCTCGGCCACGCCGAGTTCCTCGAACTCATCCTCCAGGACGAGATCAACGTCCGCCATCAGCGCCAGATGGACCGCCGCACCAAGGCCGCCGACTTCCGCACCCTCAAGACCCTCGAAGACTTCGACTGGCGCTTCAACCCCTCCATCAGCCGCCAACAGATCTTCGAACTGGCCGCCGGGAACTACCTGCGCCAAGGCAAGGACATCCTCTTCCTCGGCCCGCCCGGCGTCGGCAAGACCCACCTCGCCCAGGCCCTCGGCTACGAGGCCATCAAGCAGGGCAAGGAAGTCCTCTACCGCTCCATCTTCGACCTCGTCCGCGACTTCCTCAAAGACGAAGCCTTCAAACAACAGGACAAGACCCTCCGCCGGTATCTGAAGCCCGACCTCGTCATCATCGACGACATGGGCCTCAAACAGCTCCCCAAACAATCCGGGGAATACCTCCTGGAAGTCATCATGCGCCGCTACGAAAACCGCTCCACCATCATGACCAGCAACCGGCCGTTGGAAGACTGGGGCAAGCTCCTCTCCGACGTGCCCACCGCCGGAGCCATCCTCGACCGGTTCCTCCACCACGCCATCGCCCTCCCCATCACCGGCCGCAGCTACCGCGTCAAAGACTCCCTGCCCACGCCGCCCGAAACCAAGAAAGCCAGGAAGTCCAGCGAACCCATCGCCGCAGAACCGGCGAGCTAAGGCTCGAAGACGCCGGACCTGCTCGTTCTACCCAGCTCTCCAACCCTTGCCTCCAAACAGCAACCTGCTATGAACCCCACCGCCCCAGGGTGGCTGCATTTGACCCGCGAATCCCTGGCTGCTTTTCACCCGCAAATTGACAACTGGGATTGTGGACTTTCGGGATTGGTCTCTCACTAAATTTTCAAATTGGTCCTCTTAACATCAATTTTTCCAGTGGATTTGTAATTGATGATCAAGGGAATGTCGGAACATATTTTGTTCCACTAGGTCTTGGAGTTGGAGCTGGTGCCCATGCTTCAGGGGGCGTGAGTTGTTCAGCATCAAACGCAAAGACGATTTGTGATCTCCGCAAGGGGTTTGCTAATGCGAATCTAGGTGCCGGTCTCGGTCTAGATGCTGAAGCTAATGCATACTTAGGAGACAGTCCCAATGGAACTGTTATTGGTGGTGGCTTTACTTTAGGCGCAGGATTGGGGGTTGGAGGGTCTGGCGGCGGCACTTACACAATAGTCAATCCAATAGGCAAATGGTAACCATCCGAAAAACTCTAATCGTTTTACTACTCTCCATCTTTATTGCAGAGTTTGGCATTGTCTTCTTCTTGAATGTGTTTTATTCTTCACATCTGCCGGGAGCACCGGATAAACAGGCCGGTCGCATTTACCAGATGAATGCTAATCGGTTTACCGTTTATGGAACGAAACAAGAATTTCAACGCTTGAGCGTCGCAGAAAAATGTCTCCCATTTGCCGGTATCTGCGGTTTGATCGCGGGCATCCTGAATTTCAAATATCGGGATTTCGCTCACAAAAGTGAACTCGACACGCCAATCAAGGACGCAGGATGCCAGTGAGATGAAGCCGCACGAGCTTCTCGGCGATGAACCCTTCGCTCCGGGAAGG
>JAYUBJ010000585.1:0-3748 GCA_043740915.1 Verrucomicrobiota bacterium | reverse complement strand
GGCTGGGAAATAATACCGAACTCGTAATTGTGAAATCAACTCAGCTATGAAAATACATGCCCCGCTTCGGCTCATGGCGCAAACCTTACCGCTGCTCTTCCTCTGCGCGGTCGCTTCACTTCAGGCGGCGGACAGTCCGTCGCCGGCGGATCAATACCGCGCGCTGGTGAAGGAGTACTCCACCGCGGCGCAGGAGTACAACAACGCCTTGCGCGACGCCAAGACGCCCGAGGAGCGGAAAAAAGTGACGGACGAAAAGCGGCCTCAGCCACAGGCATTCGCCGGCCGCTTCATGGCTATCGCCGAGAAGAATCCCCAAGACCCTGTGGCCGTTGATGCGCTCATCTGGGTGGCAACCTTCGGCTACCAGTCGCCGGAAGCGGGCAAGGCATTGGATTTACTCGCACAGAGCCACGCGGCCAGCGACAAACTGGCGGGTGTCTGTCAGCGCGCCGGGTCCATCGGTGGCCCGGCGGCGGAACGGTTGCTCCGGGCGGTCGTGGAGAAAAATCCGAAGCGCGAACTGCAAGCGCACGCCTGCCTCGGCCTGGCCCAATTGCTCAAGGGCAGAGCCCCCGCAGAAGCCGAGAAATATCTCAACCTCATCATCGAGAAATTCGCCGACCTCAAATACTCGCGCGGCACGATGGGTGAGTTCGCCAAAAAGGAACTGGAGCAAGACCGGATTTTTGGCATCGGCAAAGTGGCGCCGGACATTGCGGGTGAAGACATTACGGGGAAGGTTTTCAGGTTGAGTGATTACCGGGGCAAGGTGGTGGCCATTGATTTCTGGGGCGATTGGTGACCCCCTTGCCGGGCCATGTACCCTCACGAGCGGTCGCTCGTGAAACGGCTGGAAAACAAACCCTTCGCACTCCTCGGCGTGAACAGCGATCCCAAGGACAAGGTCGAGGCTGCCTTGAAACGCGAGCACATCACCTGGCGCTCCTTTTGGGACGGTGGCAACACCGGCGGGCCGATCGCGAAGCAATACGATGTCCATTCCTGGCCGACGATCTACGTCCTCGATGCCAAGGGCGTGATCCGCTACAAGAACGTCCGCGGCGAGGCGATGGATCAGGCGGTGGACGCGCTGCTTAAGGAACTCGAGTCCGCCGGCGCAGTGAACAAATAGCTGTCACTTCCCCCGGACCGCGGCTGTCCACCCTCCGCAGTACTGCTACGGAGGACGGGTGTCCCGCGCCGCGCGCCGGGCGGGATCAGCCGCAGCAAGTCGAAACGGCAGGACGCATTAAGAGCTATCCGGATGGCCGCTCATGGCGAAGCTGCTGCGGCTGGTCGAAGACGACACAGCCGCGGTCCGTTCTGGTTGCGTTCGCGGCCAACGGACTGTCCCTTGAATTTCTCCGGAATTGCACCCATGCTGCTGGCTGTGAATAGAAATGATCCAATGAGTGTGGTCTCGCAGGCCGCGCCCGCTGACCAGACGCTCTCGCCTCAACAAGTGGACACCCTGATTGCGCAGGCGTGTCCGGTGGAAAACTACCGCGGCAAAAAAATCCTGCTGATCGTGCCCGATGCCACCCGGACCGCACCGGTGGGCCTGATGTTTCGGACCCTGCACCAGCAAATTGCGGCGGTCACCCAGTCCCTGGATGTCCTGATCGCGCTCGGCACGCACCAACCGATGAGCGACGCGGCGATCTGTCAGCGGTTGGAAATCTCCGAGGCCGAACGCGCGGCCGCCTACCGCCAGGTGCGTTTCCTCAACCACGAATGGAATAACCCGGCGGCGCTGCAACGCATCGGCACGTTTCCCGTCCAGGAAATCAGCGATCTGTCCGGGGGATTGTTCTCGATGGATGTGCCGGTGGAAATCAACAAATTGGTGTTTGAATACGATCAGGTCATCATCATCGGCCCGGTGTTCCCGCATGAAATCGTCGGTTTCTCGGGCGGCAACAAATACCTTTTCCCCGGCGTCGGCGGGCCGGACATCTTAAACTTCTTTCACTGGCTGGGCGCGGTGGTCACCAACCCGATGATCATTGGCAACAAATGGACCGTGATCCGCAAGATCGTGGATCGGGCCGGCGCGATGGTGAACGTGAACAAACTTTGTTTCAGCATGGTGGTGCGCCCGGACAAGACGCTGGCCGGACTGTTCATCGGCTCGCCCGAGGCCGCGTGGGACGGGGCGAGCGAACTTTCCAAACAGGTGCACATCACCTACAAGGAGAAACCTTTCCACACCATTCTCTCCTGCTGCCCGCCGATGTACGACGAGTTATGGACCGGTGGCAAATGCATGTACAAGCTCGAACCGGTGCTGGCCGATGGCGGCGAACTCATCATTTACGCCCCGCACATTTCCGAGATCTGCGTGGCGCACGGCAAATTCCTGCACGAAACCGGATACCATTGCCGCGATTATTTTCTGAAGCAATGGGACAAGTTCAAACATTACCAATGGGGTGTGCTGGCCCATGCCTCGCACGTGTACGGTCTGGGCACCTATGAGAACGGTGTCGAAACCCCGCGCGCCCGCGTGACCCTCGCCACGGCGATCCCGCCCGAAGTTTGTCGTAAAATTAATCTCGGCTACCGCGATCCGGCGAGCATTCGCATAGAGGATTACGCGAATCGTGAGGAGGAGGGTGTGCTGTTGGTCCGCAAAGCCGGCGAGATGCTTTATCAACTCAAAAACCCGCCGAAATGGGCCGGGGGCAAGGGTTGAGCGTGGTCGTGGCCGCTTGCTTTTCATCTCTACCGGAGCGTTTCACGCAGGCCCCGGCATGTTGGTGCTGCCTTGGGGGAGGGCGCGGGTCACCCGCGCGAATCCTTGCGGGATTCCTTGGCCCCAAGGCGCGCTTGCCCTTATCCTGAAAGTGTGAAAGAATGAAATCATGACAAAGGTAATCAGCATCAATGAACGTGGAACGCTGACCCTGCCCAAGGAATTGCGACAGCGGCTTGGCATCAAGACTGGTGGCCAAGTGGTGGTGGAGGAAACCTCCGAAGGCATTCTGTTGCGGGCCGGCGTCACGATTCCATTGGAGATTTACTCCCCCGCGCGGCTCGCCGAATTCACCCGCAATAATGAAGATGCCCTGGCGCGCCTTCCCCTCAAGAAGTGAGGGTTTTTTTCGACGCCAACATTCTTTTCTCCGGCGCGCAGTCCCATTCCCGGATGCGCGCCTTTTTGTTGGTGCTGGCCCGACGCGCCGAGTGCCTCACCAACGCTTACGCGGTCGAGGAAGCCCGGCGGAACCTGGAACTGAAATTTCCCGCGACCTTGGCACATCTTGACGCCCTGGTTCGCAAATGTGAACTCGTGCCCGCGCTGGCGATCGACTTGCACGTCGCCTTGAAGGAAAAGGATCTGCCGATTTTAGGTGGAGCCATTGCCGGTGAAGCCACGCATTTGTTGACCGGCGACGAGCGCGATTTTGGCGGGCTTTTTGGCCAGACCGTGCAAGGCGTCAAAGTGGTGTCGCCGCGGATGCTCGCCGACGAGTTGGTCAAGCTCGGCTGGCTCTAGTTTACAGGGGTTTTCGGCGACCACGCAGGAGGTTAGGTTAGGCCTTGGGCGGCTCGACTCGCCGGCTCCGTTTCTGGTAATAAACCACGGCACATAATGCGGGCAAAAGGCACATGCCGGCCATCAATGCAAGAATGAACAATACGTAGAGCTCTGGGCCCTTGCCTACGATAACTTCCGGTCCGTGTGAAAACGAATCAACCACCCAACCCACGAAAGCCAACATCCCCAGCAGCGCTGGAATGC
>JAYUBJ010000584.1:0-3749 GCA_043740915.1 Verrucomicrobiota bacterium | reverse complement strand
TCGAACCTGCCGGCCACTCGTCCTCATCGTCGGACTCCTCCTCACTTTCCAGTCCGTGCGCGCCGCCGATCCTTTTGAGGAAAACATCCGCCCCACCGAGCCGCTCACGCCCGAGCAGGAGCACAAGACTTTTCATCTCCCACCCGGATTTGAAATCCAGCTCGTCGCCGCCGAGACCGAGTTGCGCAAGCCCATGAACATGGCCTTCGACGCCCTCGGCCGCTTGTGGATCACCGAGTCGCGCGAATATCCAGTGCCCGCCAAAGATCCCACCCAAGCCAGAGACACGGTCCGCATCTATTCGGATTTCGATGCCAACGGCCGCGCGCGCAAGGTGCAGATATTTGCCGAAGGCTTGAACATCCCGATTGGGATTTATCCGTTCAACAGTCCGGCCAGCAACGGCGAAAAGAAATCCACCTGGAAATGCATCGTCTGGTCCATCCCCAACGTGTGGCTGTTGGAAGACACCGACGGCGATGGCAAGGCGGATAAAAAGGAAATTCTGTTCGGCCCGTTCGACGCCACGCGCGACACGCATGGAAACCAGGCCTCGTTCCGTCGTGGCTTCGACGGCTGGATTTACGCCACACACGGCTTCAACAACGACTCGCACGTCGCCGGGCGGGACGGCCACCAGGTCGATCTCAACTCCGGCAATACCTATCGCATGCGCATGGATGGTTCGCGCATCGAACAACACACCCACGGCCAGGTGAATCCCTTCGGCCTCGCCTGGGATGCCGTCGGCAATCTTTATTCAAGCGATTGCCACAGCGCGCCGACCTATCAACTGCTGGCTGGTGGTTATTATCCCAGTTTTGGAAAACCCGACGACGGCCTGGGCTACGCTCCCGTGCTGATGGAACACGCCCACGGTTCCACGGCCATCGATGGCATGGTTTATTACAACGACAATCTCTGGCCCGCCGAGTTTCAGGACAACACCTTCCTCGGCAACGTCATGACCAGCCGCATCAATCGCGATCGCATGACCTTCACCGGGTCGTCACCCAAGGCAAACGAAATGGATGACTTCTTGAAATGTGATGATCCCTGGTTTCGCCCCGTGGACAACCAGCTCAGCCCCGACGGTGCATTTTACATCGCGGATTTTTACAACCGCATCATCGGCCACTACGAAGTGCCGTTGAACCATCCCGGTCGGGACCGCGAGCGCGGCCGCATCTGGCGCGTGATTTATCGCGGCGCGGACGGCCAGGCGAAATTGCACGCGCGCACCCTTGATTTGACGCAGGCCAATGCCGTCCAATTGATCCACGAACTGGCCGATCCAAATCTGACCTGGCGCATGCTCGCCATGAATCAGCTCTGCGATCGGTTGGGCAACTCCGTGGTGCCGGCCGTGCGGACGGCCCTAGCGGGAAAACCAATCAATGGCTTTCAAACTCTGCATTGCCTGTGGGTGCTCCAACGCTTCGGCGCGCTCGACGACAAAGTGCTCGTCGCCGGTTACAAGAACGCGGATCGCGCGGTGCGGATTCACGTGATGCGGATTCTGACGGAAACTCCGCAGCTCACGCCGGTCCTCCGGCAGATCGCGCTCATGGGTTTGCTGGACACCGACGCGCTCGTCCAGCGGTGTGCCGCGGAGGCGTTGGGCGAGCACCCGCAGTTTGAAAATGTGGAACCCCTCATCGCGCTCCGCCGCCGCGCGCTGGCCGGCGATACCCATCTGCTTTACGTCGTGCGAAAAGCGATCCGTGACCAGCTCAAATCCGACGCAATCCTGGCGCGGGTCACCGCCAAAAACTGGCCGGAAGCTGACGCGCGGGCGTTGGCGGACGTGGCGGTGGCGGTGAACTCAGGGCCGGCTGGTAGTTATTTGCTCAATCATCTGCGGCAATTTTCCGAGAGCCAGCCGGTCACTGCGGCCTATCTGCGCCACGCCGCGCGTTACGCGCCCGAGAGCGAACTCGACGCACTCGCCACATTTACCCAAACGCGTTTCGCCAATGATCTCGATTTCCAACTCGACCTGTTCAAGTCCGTCCAGGAAGGCACGGCGCAACGCGGCGCGGCGTTGAGCGGGGGGGCGCGCGGCTGGGGCACGGAACTCGCGGGAAAATTGTTATCCACCGTGGATCGGGTGGCGATCTGGAGCAACACGCCGCTGCCGGGCGCAACCGAGACGCGCAGCCCGTGGGCATTCGAGGAACGGATCTGTGCCGACGGCCTGAAGACGCGACTCATGTCCAGCCTTCCCTTTGGCGAACAATTGACCGGCGCGCTGCGGTCTTCGCCGTTTCCATTGCCGGCGAAGCTCAGTTTCTATCTGTGCGGCCACGACGGTTTTCCGGATCAGCCCGCGAAGAAAAAGAATCTCGTTCGATTGCGCGACGCCGCTTCGGGACAAGTCTTGCGCGAAGTGTTTCCGCCGCGCAACGACACCGCGCAGCAGATCACGTGGGACTTGACCGAATTTGCCGGTCGCAGCGGATATGTGGAAGTCGTGGATGGCGATACGGGCACCGCCTATGCGTGGCTGGCGATGGGCCGGTTTGACCCGGGGTTGCCACAGTTGTTGCTGAACGATCCGAATCAGACCACGCGCCGTTTGCAAACCGCCGCCGATCTGGCCGGGGCGCTCAAGTTGGTCAGCCTGGAGCCGCAATTGACCGCGCTGCTCAACAACGCCGCCACGGAGTTGCCGGTGCAGGCCGCCGCCGGTCGCGCGCTTGTCTCCTTCCACCCGGACGAACTGCTGGCCGCGATGGTGCCGCTGGTCGGCGACGCGGTCGCGCCGGTCGAATTGCGGGGGAAAATTGTCCGCGCCTTGACCGTGCGGCCCGCCGGTGATTCGCGCGCGATCCTGACCGAGGTGCTGGGTGCCGCGCCGTATCGGGCCCAAGTGAAACTGGCGCAGGCCTTGGCGGGGTCGCCTGTCGGAGCGGAGTTTTTGTTGCAGGCGGTGGCCGCCGGCAAGGCCTCGCCGCAGTTGTTTGTCGAGCGCGTCGTCAAGGATCGACTGGCCGTGGTGCAACTTCCGAACTTGGGCGAACGCCTCGCCAAGCTCACGAAAGGTGTGGCGCAGGTGGACAAGGTACGGCAGCAAGTGTTGGATCAACGCCGCGCCGCCTTCGATCCCGCCAAAGCCAGCGCGGCCAAGGGCGCGGAGATCTTTACCAAGACCTGCGCCCTCTGTCATCAGATTGACGGGAAGGGCGTGGTCATCGGACCGCAGCTCGACGGCGTGGGTGGACGCGGCGCGGAACGGTTGATCGAGGACATCCTTGATCCCAATCGCAACGTGGACCTGGCCTTTCGCTCGAGCACGTTTGTCCTCACCGATGGCGAAGTGGTGTCCGGGTTATTCCGTCGTGAGGAAGGCGAGTTGCTGATTCTGGCGGAGTCCACTGGCAAAGAGATTTCCATCCCCAAGAAACAGGTCAGGGAGCGGCGCGAATCCGAGTCCTCCTTGATGCCGGATAATTTCGCCGACGTGATCACGCCGGCAGATTTCAACGATCTGCTGGCGTATCTGGTCTCAATGGTCGGCAAGTAGTGGCGGGCATCCGGGAGTAGCGGTGGGCGTCCTCGCCTGCCGTAGAGCCGTGGCGTCCCGCCCGGCGGAAAAAACGAACTCGTTCGGCACTTGTAGCGCAGCCGTCCTCGGCTGCGAGTTCACGGGGCGTCCACGCCCCGTGTGGATCGGGCCAGGCCGCGAGACGCGGCTGGAACTCGCGGGCGGGGACGCCCACGCTACGGGGACGAGCCGGGACTCGCCC
>JAYUBJ010000583.1:0-3759 GCA_043740915.1 Verrucomicrobiota bacterium | reverse complement strand
ATGATTTTCAGATTCTGGGTCGTGCGCCGCACCTGGCCCATGTGGCCGGGCATGCGCATGCCGCGCATGACGGTGCCAGGAAACAGGCGCTGGCCGATGGCACCGCCGCGGCGACGCCAGCCCTTGGCACCGTGTGACGCGTCGCCACCACGGAAATCGTGCCGCTTCATGACGCCCTCGAAACCCCGTCCCTTGGTGGTCCCGATGGCATCCACGAAATCACCGACCGCAAAAATATTCGGCCCCACGATGTCACCCGGTTTCACGTCGAGGGTGAAATCCCGGAATTCCGTGATGCGCTTCACCGCCGCGCCGTTGTGCTTCTTGATGTGGCCGAGGAGCGGCTTGGTCAGGCGTTGTTCCTTCTGGTCATCAAAGCCGAGTTGCACCGCTTTGTAACCGTCCGACTCCACCGTCTTCGTTTGGAGCACGCGATTGGGTCCGCAGAGCACGACCGTGACGGCAATGACGTTTCCCCGGGCGTCGTAAACGCGGGTGTGTCCCAGTTTTTTTCCAAGCAAGCCTAACATAAAATCAAATCTTGATGGTGATATCCACGCCGGCGGGGAGGTTCAGCTTCTTCAACTCGTCCACGGTCTTGGACGTGGGATCGATGATGTCCAGCAGGCGTTTGTGGGTTCGTTGCTCGAAGGTTTCCTGCGATTTTTTGTCGGAGTGCGGCGAGCGCAGCACGGTGAAGCGCTCCACGCGGGTGGGCAAGGGGATCGGGCCGGCCACACGCGCACCGGTGCGCTTGACCGTTTCGACGATGTCGTGGGCAGACTGGTCGATGACGCGGTGGTCATAGGCCTTCAGTCGGATGCGAATGCGTTGTCCAGCCATAAAAAGAACAAGGTTGCCAAGTTTCGGTTGACTATGTGCGCGCCGCCGGTCGTGATTTCGCGGTGTCCAAAATGGTGTTCAAGACGCTCGTCGGCACCTGCTCGAAGGCCAGCGGCTCCATCGAGTAGGAAGCGCGCCCTTTCGACAGCGAGCGGATGGCCGTGGCATAACCAAACATTTCCGCCAGCGGCACATGGGCATTCACAATGACCTGTCCCGATTTGGACTCGATGCTGTGAATGGCACCGCGCCGACGGCTGATGTCGCCCACCAGGTCACCCTGATATTCGTCAGGGGTGGTCAGCTCGACCTTCATGATGGGTTCGAGCAAAATCATGCCCGCTTTCTTGGCCGCGTCCTTGAAGGCAAAAATACCGGCCATCTTGAACGCCAGTTCGTTCGAGTCAACTTCGTGGAACGAGCCGTCCGTGACCTGCGCCTTGACGTCAATCATCTGGTAGCCGGCCAGCACGCCGCCCTTGATCGCTTCTTCGATGCCGTCAATGACCGCCGGGATGTATTCCTTCGGGATCGTGCCGCCTACAATCTTGTTTTCAACCTCGACACCCTTGCCTTTTTCGTTCGGCTGAACGGTGATGCAGGCGTGTCCGTATTGACCGCGGCCACCGGACTGGCGGATAAATTTGCCTTCGCCTTCCGCCGCCTTGGTGATGGTTTCGCGGTATGCGATCTGGGGCGCGCCGGAGGTACACTCGACCTTGAACTCGCGCTTGAGTCGGTCGCAAATAATCTCCAAATGCAGTTCACCCATGCCGGCGATGATCAACTGGCTGGTTTCCTCGTTGGTGAAACAGCGGAACGTCGGATCTTCCTCCGCCAGGCGCCGCAGACCTTCGGACATCTTGTCACGATCCTGCTTGGTCTTCGGCTCGACGGCCATGCTGATCACCGGCTCCGGGAAAGTCGGCGGTTCCAGCGCCACGTCGAATTCCTCATCACACAGCGTGTCACCCGTGGTGATGTTGCGCAGACCCACGAGCGCGGCGATGTCGCCCGAATAAACCTGGTCGATGTCCTTCCGTTCGCTGCCTTGAATGACCATCAAACGGCTGACGCGCTCGCGCCGGCGGGTGCGGGGGTTGTAAATCGTGTCGCCCTTCTGAAGTTGGCCGGAATAAACGCGGAAAAATACGAGCTTGCCCGCGTAGGGATCTGTCCAAAGCTTGAACGCAAGCGAGCAGAATTTGTTGCTGTCATCCGTGACGACCGCCACCTTGGTCTCCGTGCCCGGCTCGTGGCCTTCGGCGTCCGGCACGTCTAGCGGACTGGGCAGATAATCCACCACCGCATCCACCAGCACTTGCACGCCTTTTTTCTTGAAAGCCGAGCCGCACAGCACGGGGACCAGTTCAATTTTGCAGGTGAGCCGGCGAATGGCCGCCTTCAGGACCGCCGGTTCAATCGGCTTATCCTCGAGCACCAGCTCGGCAATCACATCATCCTTGTTGGAAACCGCGTCAATCAATTCCGCCAGCGCGGCCTGGGCCTTGGCTTGGAGTTCTTCGGGAATGTCTTTGATCTCGTACTTCAACCCCTCGGTCGTCACGTCGCCCACACCCCACGTGATGGCCTTTTGGTTGACGATATCGATGACGCCTTCAAAATTCTCCCCGGCGCCGATGGGCAGATAAATGGGAAACGCATACGCATTGAGTTTTTTGCGCATGTCGTTCAGCGCGTTCTCAAAGTTCGCCCCGGTGCGGTCCATTTTGTTGACGAACGCGATGCGCGGGACTTTATATTTCGTCGCCTGCCGCCAGACGGTCTCGGACTGCGGTTGCACGCCCGCCACGCCACAGAACACCGCCACCGCACCGTCGAGCACGCGCATGGAACGCTCGACTTCAGCCGTGAAATCCACGTGCCCGGGAGTGTCGATGATGTTGACGCGCATCGGAACCGACGCGAAAGACTTGTAGAGGCCTTCCTCTGGTTTCTGCGTCCAGAAGCAGGTCACGGCCGCGGAAGTGATGGTGATGCCGCGTTCGCGCTCCTGCTCCATCCAGTCCGTCACGGTATTGCCGTCGTCTACGTCACCGATCTTGTGGATGAGGCCGGTGTAAAAGAGAATGCGCTCCGTCGTCGTCGTCTTGCCGGCGTCGATGTGCGCGGCAATGCCGATGTTCCGCGTCCGTTCCAGCGTGTATTGCCGGCCCGGCGCGTTGATCGCTTTTTTCTCTTCCATGACAGCTTGCATCTAAATTCTTGCGATAAAAAACGCCCCGTCAGCTCAGGCCTTCGGGGCGCTTCAATTAAAATTCTCTACCAGCGGAAATGCGCAAAGGCCTTGTTGGCCTGCGCCATCTTATGCACTTCGTCGCGTTTGCGAATCGCGTTCCCCTGCCCTTGATAGGCATCCAGGATCTCCGCCGCCAGGGCTTCCTTCATCGCGATGCCCTTGCGGCCGTCCGCAAAATCCACCAGCCAGCGCATGGCCAGGGCCAGTTGGCGGTCCGTCGCAACTTCCGAGGGCACCTGATACGTGGCGCCACCGACGCGGCGCGCTTTGACTTCCAAACGCGGCTTGGCGTTGTCCACGGCCCGCTGTAAAATCTCGAGCGGGTTGCTGGCCGGATTCTTGACCGCAATCGCCTCGAACGAACCATAAACAATCCGTTGGGCCAGGCTCTTTTTGCCGCCAATCATGACGGTGTTGACCAGGCGCGCCACCAGGGTGCTGTGGTATTTGCCATCCGCTTGCAGCGGACGTTTGGTTGCTTGACGACGACGGGACATGGTTTCGTTAAAAAGGTTGATCGTTAAACTGTTTACTTTGCCGCCGCCACTTTGGCCGCCTTGGGCCGTTTGACTCCGTACTTGGAGCGGCTCACCCCGCGCTTCTCCACCCCGGCCGCGTCCAGCGTGCCGCGCACAATATGATAACGCACGCCTGGC
>JAYUBJ010000582.1:0-3761 GCA_043740915.1 Verrucomicrobiota bacterium | reverse complement strand
GCCGCCGAAAAGCCCGGCCGGCTGGTAGCCCGCCGGAACAAGCCAGTGGCCCGTTCCACCCAGAATGGAATTCTCAGACCGCCACTAAAAAATTCGATCCAGAGCATGGGTTCTTCAATCTCCTTCTGGCAACCATCCCGAATTCTCCCAGGACGTGTGGCGGGCAACTTTCCGCACAGGGTGATAATTCGCGGCGCAGACTTTTTGGACCGCAAACGCAAATCCTGGCGCTTCTTTTCATCACTCATACCTCATACCTCATACCTTTCCCCCAAGAATCTCCCACGATTCCACGCCACCCGGAACGATGCGAAATAGCGGGTGCGGCTCCGGTGCTTCCACGGAGCGCAGTTCGCGAAATCGTTTCGGGTCGCGCGTCCGCAGCTTTTTGCGCAAATGCTCCCACTCGTATAATAGTTGTCCTCGCGCGGTGGTGATTTTGCCCCCGTCGCGTTGCGCCGCGATCTTTGCTTCGTTGAATTGATACCCCCGGCCCTGCGCCTCCGCGAAGATGCCGCACAGGTAAGCCGCCACCGAGGCCACCGGATCGCGCTGCTCCTTGAACCGTTCCAATTGCGGATGGTTTTTATATCCCTTGGTTGCGCCTTGCAAAACTTTCTGCGCCAGCAACGTTTCGCGCCAGACGGCCACGAGTCCTTGCGCGTCCAAATATTTGGGGTGCAAGGTCCAGATTCTCATACCACCAGCCAGCGCCTATCCCGCGCCGAGGTTTTGATAGAGTTTCGCCAAACGCCGCGCGTGCTCGTCGTAAGCCGCTTCAAAAACCTCCGCCGCTTTCTCCGCGCCCACCAACGCGCCGGCCGTAAGCACTTTCGGCGGCTGGCCCGCGCGCGTGAGCCGCGCGGCGATTTCCGCCTTGATCGCATTCACCAGCAAACAGCCGCCGATGGTCGAACCGGGCGCGACCGGCGTTTCGAGTCCAGGAATTTTCACCATCGCATCTCCGACCGGGGCGCCGGTGTCGAGCACCAGATCAGCGAAGTCCTGTAATTTCTTGCCGCTGGCGTGGCGGCTCGGACTGGCCTCGGAATGTGCGCGACTGATGATGGCGACAACTTTGACGCCGCGCCGCCGAAACTCCTGCGCCATCTCGATGGGCACCACATTGCAGCCGCTCGAGGACGCCACCAGCGCGCAGTCGAGGGGCGATAAATCAAAGTTCCGCAGAATGCGTTCCGCCAGGCCGGAGACATTTTCCAGAAACATGGCCTGTCGCTGACCATTCGGGCCGACCACCATATTGTGGAAGCTGAGCGAGAGTTCGACGATGGGATTGAAGCCGGGGAACGAGCCGTAGCGCGGCCACATTTCCTCGACGAGAATCCGGCTGTGACCCGAGCCGAATAAATGCACCATGCGCCCGGCGAGGATCGTTTCCGCAAACCAACCGGCCGCCTGCTGGATGGCGGGTTGCTGCTGCTCCACTGCCACCATCAATTCACGACAGCGACCAAAATAATCAGCGCTCGGTGTCATTATTGTCAGGATAGCGAAGGAGCGACAGCCGAGGGAAGAACGATTATCAGTAGCAACCAGAAGACGGGAAATGCCTGGCGGATGGGCGATTCAAGCGTAGGACAGGCGTCGCGCCTGTCTCCATATTCCAGAACCCAGGCCTCCCTTGGGAGCAGTTTGAATTTGAACAAAACAGCTCACCGAAGCTGCTTCCTTTGAGGTTAGAGACAGGCGCGACGCCTGTCCTACGGCAGCGTTCCAGCTCAACGCTCCTTCTGCACGTAGGGCACCAGTTTAACGCTCCACTTACCCGCCGCCGCTTTGGCTCCACTCTGGCGGATGGCCTGGCCCGCCGCGCCGATGGAACCGGCGAACTCCCCCAGCTTCGCCGGCAATATCTTCACCCGCTGTCCGCCGGGCTGCCATTCCACTTCCCGCAGATATTTCTCGAGCGGTTCGAACAACGCGCCGCCGCATTGCGCAATGCCGCCGCCGACAATGACCGCCTCCGAATCAAGAATATTGACGAACGAACCGATCGCACAGGCCAGCGCCTTCACCGATTTCAACCACACCTCCGTCGCCGCCGCGTCACCGGCCAAGTGCGCCTTGACCAAATCATGCGTCGTCTGAAATCGCCCGGCGCTGCGCTGCGCAATCGTGCAATTGCCAATGGCGTCCTCGAGACTTCCGGGCATCCCGCAAATGTCCGGCCTGCCGTTCGGGTCGAGCGAGGCATGGCCCAGGTGCCCAGCCCTTCCGATGTGGCCACCGAGCAGCTTGCCCCCGGCGAGAATCGCGCCACCAACACCCGTGCCCAGCGTCAATAATATACAATCTTCAAAAGACTTGGCTGCACCCATCCACGCCTCGCCGAGCAACGCGGCATGGGCATCGTTGAGCACGAGCACCGGCTTCGTTGTCTTCAGAAAATCCGTCCAGTCCAACCGCTCCAATCCATGCAAGCGTCCCGGCATGTGCGCGATGGACCGCCCATTCGCAGCGGCCAACCCCGGCGCGGCCACGCCAATCCAGGTGGCCTTCGCGTCCTGTCCCGTTTCGAGCATTTTAACGACGGCCCGAATCTTCGCCGCCCAGTCGCCTGGCTCATCCGGTTGGAACGGAACCAACGAATGCCCCAAGGATTCACCACCCGGCGTGATGGCCGTCGCCTTGATGCTGGTGCCGCCCAGATCAATCCCGATTGCGTAGCTCATTTGCATTGCCCCTCACTCACGCTCCAGCCGCCATCGACCGCGAGCACCTGGCTGGTGACGAACTTCGAATCGTCCGACATGAAAAACACCGCCGCCGCGTCGAGGTCTTGTGGCTGGCCGATGCGCCCGCCGTCGAGCGGTTGCTTGGTGCGAATGAAGCGCAAGATCGCCGCGTTTTCCTGGGCGCGTTGCGACATCGGCGTGGCCACCAATCCGGGCGCCAGGACGTTGAAGCGGATGTTGCTGGCGGCATAATGCGCCGCCGCCGACTGGGTGAGACCGATGATCGCCGCTTTGGCCGTGGCGTAAGCGTGAGTGCTGAAAAACTTCGGCGACGGCGAGAAACTCAGCACTGAGCCGCAGTTCAACACCGTGCCACCGGTACGCTGTTTCAAAAACTGCCGGGCCGCCGCGCGATTGGAAAAAAAGAGCGAACTCAAATTCTGATTGATCGTGAAGTGCCAGCCGGCATCGGTGATTTCGTGCAACGGTCCGTCGCCCATCCGCCGCCCGCTGCCCCCGGCGACATGATAAATCCCGTGGAAACCGTGGAACTTTTTTAACGCCATTTGAATCGCCCGCGCGGCCGTGCCCGGCTTCGCCGCATCCGCCGTCAAGCCAGCCGCCGCCTTACCCAATTCCTTTTTGGCAGCGGCCACCTTGTCCGCGTGGCGCCCGACGACAACGACCTTCGCGCCCGCGGCGACAAACGCCCTCGCCGCCGACAACCCCAACCCGCTCGTGCCGCCGATGACGACGATGACTTTGTTGGCGAGTGCGTTCATGCGACATTGATAGCTGAGAGACGCCCGGGAATCCAGCATCTGATATTGAGGGAAAGGCTGCCCGTGAATCACGCAGATTTCACGAATCAGATAAAGTTATTATTCCCCATTCGTCGCTTTCGCGCCATTCGCGGGCTGAGATGTCTTTCGATTGAAATTCGGCAGTCGGGGCGGACGCGCGGCAGCGCAGTGGTGTCCAGTTATTAGTTGTTGAGGTTAAAGGTGTTCTGAAAGTCATTCGGTTTGGAGGAATCCGCATGTTCTGCAAGTAATTCAGTGAGAG
>JAYUBJ010000581.1:0-3774 GCA_043740915.1 Verrucomicrobiota bacterium | reverse complement strand
CTGGAGAATTGTGGTCAGGTCCGAGCCTCCATAAAAACTCACAATGGCCTGCACGTCCGACGAAACGCCAGTGACGCCTTCGCTGCCTTCGAGTTCCTTGTGCGCGTTGGTCACCCCCACCAGCGCGGCGAGATGTCCGCCCGCCGATGCGCCGGCGATGGCAATCCGATCCGCATTGAAACCAAATTCGCGCGCATTGTTGCGCAGAAATCGGATGGCCGCCTTGAGGTCATGCGCCTGCGCGGGAAATTGCGCCACCGTGGATAACCGGTAATCCACGCTCGCAATCGCGAAACCCGCCTCGACCAGTTTCTCCAGCGGCATGTCCTCCTTCGACCCCGCGCGCCACGCACCGCCATGAACCCACACGATCAGGGGCGGCCGTTTTGCCGGCTTGGGAAGATAAAGATCCAGCGCGAGTTTATGGCCGTCCACTTCGGCAAACACAAGGTCTTCGCGGACCGTGAAAGATGGCTCCGCCCCCGCCGCCTGAAGGATCAAGCTCAGAGCGGCGATGGTCAGCGCGAGCTTGGAGCCAGTCTGAAAATCCGATTCTGGGTGGAACGGGCCACTGGCCTGTTCCGGCGGGCTACCAGCCCGCCGGGCTGCTCGGCGGCAAGTTGCCGCCGAAAACGGGCTGGTAGCCCGTGCCACCCATTTCTCCGACAGGCTCTTATTGGGTGGCATGATCATCGGGTTGAGTCCAACCGCACTCTGGGCAAGCGCCATGACGAGTCCCAAGCGCCGCCGAACACCGCACACAAAGGCCGATTGGCGCTCCCGATTCTCGCGCGGAACCGCGGATCATTATTAGACGAAGTAACGACCACGGTGGTTTCGGTCGGGCTGAATTCGCACTTCTGGCTTCCGGGTTCGGATAGAGTCCGTGGGCGCATAAGCTTGCCCCGACGGCGAAGCACAAAATCGAGGCCGCGACCAGCCCAACCACGTGCACCAATCCCATCGCGACACTGACTGATGAGATTCCGAGGCCAAGGAACTGCGAACCGGCACCATCGGCGACATACAACACCAAGAAAAATCCAAAGCCCAGCGCGAACCCGAACCAGCAGAGTCCGCCAAACACGAACAGGATTCTTTTCATGCCATTCCTCATACGGGTGCCGGTAGCAGCGAGAGCTTAGGTCTAAAACTCAACTGTTCGCCAGTGAATCCGCCCAGACATTTCATCCAAATGGTTCCCAAGTCAAATGGGAGCGTTGGCTAAGGCGAAACTTTGTTGAACCGGACGCGCAGGGATTCGATCCGTTTCCGGTTGACGCCCAGATCGCTTTTGCCAACGCGCGAGGCCGACCGCACGTGGATTACTTCGTCTTCGATGAGAAATTCCACGTCGTCCACAAAGCGAAATAATGCGCTGCGAAATTCCGCATGCAGATAACGATCCGTCTCCTTGATCACAGTGGCGCGCGGTTGCCGACGGAGTAATTCCTTCAAGCGGGCCAGGTTTTCCGCGGCGGATCCTGCGCCCCGCAACGGCTCGATGAAATGAGCCGCATTGGCGCTCTGGCTGGAAACGCCGTTGGGGGTCGGCGCGAGCGGAGCGAGTCTCCCAAAGTGAATCCCCAGGTTGTCCGGCCGGGTCTGGGAGGCATTGCCCAGCACCATGAAACTAATCACAAACAGGGTCAGCAGCAGGGCCGGCAGGATAATCATAACCCGCCGCGCGGTTTTCCATCGGGTGCTTTTTTTGGGATTTTCCATGCGCTGACGAGTGCGGTTCTGGGGGAAAACTTTTTCATGGAGACGAGGAAACTCGGATGGTGTCCCCCACCCGGATCGAACCCTCCGAAAGAACTTGTGCGCGCAAGCCACCCCGATGCACCAGTCCTTTCAAGGCCTCGGGGAAGCTGATCTTTGCCAGGTGATTGCAGGGTTCACACAGCCGGGTACCGCGGAGGTGCACCTCGCCCACATAGAATTCCTTTCCCGCCAGTTCGTTCAGGCGAGCGCCCTGGGTCACGATGTTTCTCCGGGCGTGCAGCGAAGTGAAAGGAAGACCAGATTCGCGGGCAAAGGCGTCAATATTCTCCTGCTCGATCAACGTGATTTCAAAGTCGGGTTGCCGGCACACGGGCGAAAAGGTGCCGGTGCCCGAAAAATAACGGTCGCCTTCGAGTCCCCGGCCCGGCACTGCGCGGGCTTCCGCCCGGGGCCTCATTTCGGAGGCGGGCGATTCGGCAGTGAGGATTTCGGTCACTCTCGGCATAACTTCCGGCGTTCAATGGCACTCAGCGACCGCCGTCGCCGCGCAGGGTATTGTCCGAATTGAGCGTGCGGACAGACTCCCATCAAAAAATGGAAAAGCAATGTCGCGTTTGACCCTCAGCCGGAACCATGCAGAAGTAAACCGCGAATGGACGCGAATCAACGCGAATGGGCAGGCTGGGAAGGATCTTTAAGGTCTCTGATTTGAAACCACTTTTCGGCGGACTTCTATGGCCCAGCTCAAAATCCGGTTCCCTCCCGTTTTCATTCGCGTTGATTCGCGTCCCTTCGCGGTTGCAAAGAATTCTTCCGGCTCAGACCGTCCTCGTGCGCACCGGTCGCGTGACCTTGATGCACAATCTGCGCAGTCAGGGTTTCATTCTGCACAGGAGCAAAGCGGCGCATCTAATTTCTGAACCACCGCCGATGAATCAACTTGCCAATCCGGTTGGCCAAGCTGGAAGCCAGCAACCGGCCGCCACCGCCACCGGAGGCCAGGCGGATCGGAGTGCAAAAAGACTGATAAACTGGCGGGGGCGCAAAGACCAGTTTGCCGCCAAATCCGACCTTATACGCGGTGACACCCCAGTAATCGTCAGCCACACTTTCACCGCGCAGAATGGCGGCGGCATGAAGCGGAAGGATCTCGACAAAATCGAACTCAGCGAAGCCATGTTGTCGGGCCCAGCGGATGCATTCCCACTCCAGAGCGAAGTTGGGATACTCCCGTTTGTGCTCGCCCGACCAGCCAACTTTCCAAACCATGAACGTGCGCCCGAAAGAGAAGGCGAAGGCGCCACAAACATCCTCGCCGTGGAGACGGCCCATGAATACCTGAACGTGCCCAGCCGCGCCCATCAACTCCCAGAGGTTGTGAAAATCACGGGAGCTTGCGGGATGGGGTGCGACGCCTCGGCGCGCGCACGTCGACGCCATGAGATTCCAAAAGCGGTCAAGCGCTTCCCGACCCTCCCGGGTCACCTGGATCCCTCCACGCAGTCCACGTCGCACATTCTGACGGGTATTCTTGTGCATGTTACCCAACAAAACTTCCAGCTCTGGACGGAGGTCGAGCAGGAGTGTGGCCTCCACGAGTCCCGATGGCGGCAGCAGGGCGGGTTTTGGCATCCAGCGCCACAAACTCAGCGCTGCGGTCAGATGCCCGCCATGAAACGGCGGCACCAACACGAAGTAAGCGATCCGCAGCCGCACGCCCAATTGCTGGATCGCCGCAAAAGTGGCGCCGATGGAGGTCTCGTCCGTTCTACAGATTGGGCCACGCGAAACGTAGGCGAGGTGGAATGGCCCCAATTTCCGGCGAAGCACCACCGCGCCCCCAACGATTCCCGACGCGCTTCGCACCTGCAACAACCAGGGCCGCCAACCTACGCGCTCTTTAGCCAGAGCAAAACCGGTGGACTGTTCCGGATGACCGCCCCGCTGGGCTCCGACATATTCATCCCATTCCTCGTCGGACCGACAGGGAGCAAAATGGGCCTGCAACCCCGCGAACTCCGGGCCGCAATGGTGCAGCGGCAACTCGAA
>JAYUBJ010000580.1:0-12056 GCA_043740915.1 Verrucomicrobiota bacterium | reverse complement strand
GTGATGGCGGCCCTTCCACCAGATCGCGCCGTTCGGATCGCCCGGCATGATGTCGCCTTCTTCGAGATGCATGAAGTGATAGCGCGGACGATGGGGGTCGTTTTGAAATTTTTTCATCAGCGCGCGCGCCTGGTTCACGAGATCCCACGTCGCGGGCTGGCGCGGTGGCGGAGTGTATTTCTCGAAGGCGGCCTGTTGCTGCCCGACGAGAGCCGGGCCGCCGCTGAGGGCGACGATCTCGCCCTCGTTGAGCGCCTGATCCCAGAGCGCCGCGTGGTCAAGGAGGCCGGGAAAAGCATTGTCGCCCGCGCCGCCCGCCCCAATGGCCAGCGGTTCAGTGTTGCCCTGACGAAGCCGGCCCGTGGCGGGTTTGCGACTGAGCGCGACACCATCAATGAACAGCACCAGTTCACGCCCGTCGTAACGCACGATGACATCGTGCCAGTTGGTTGCGCCAATTTGGGCGATGGGCACCGTCACTTGCCCGCCCAGCCCCGCTTGGCCTTCAACGCCGATTTCACAGCCGAGACGCATCCCCTCCAGGCCTTGATCGAAGTCGTGGGAAAAGAAATTGAACACGAGCCGATCATGGCCGCCGCCTTTGGTGAATAATCCGCGCGTGGCCCAAAGGCTGGCGGCCGGACAGCGCATCCGAATCAGCGCGGTGAATTTGTCACCGGTTAGATTCAATTCACCTCCCTCGCCCTGACCGGCATCGAGCCAGCCACCGTCGAGTTGCGCGACCTTGCCATCGCCACCCCGGACAAGCGAGGCGGCGCGCTCAGCACCGGCAAGTTCGACCCCGAGCTTGACCGGGTCATGAATTTTCAACGCGCGGTTGCGACCGGCGGAATCATTCGCGTCGCCCAGGTGCCAGACCGCAATCGCGCGGGAGAGAATCCGTTGCGGATCATCTACCGCGCGGCCGGAATGGCATACCGCAAGGAGGACGAGAATCGATCCGACGAGATGAGCCGGTTGCATGGCGGTCTATGGTGGAGAAGGTGAAGGGAATGCTACAGCTTTCCGGTTTTCAGAAATTCATGGCGCACGGACGCAGTGACGCGCTGGCCGGTGGTCGAGACGAATGTCACTTTGCCCGGCGCGAATTCCAAATTTTTCACATTCTCAAAGCCAGCGGGGATTTTCACCACCCCCTGGATGTAATTCACCACGGTCGGCTTTTCGGCGCTTAATTCGAGGGCCGTGTCCACGCCTTCCTTGGTCAGCGCATTTTCGCGGATCGAAGCGGCGAGGCCGTCAGCAAAAAAAGCGGTGACATCCTCGAGCCCGAGGCAGTTGTTGCGGCCATTCCAGGGGTGGCCGTGGCGTCCGTGGTTCTCCATCCAGAAAACGGTGGTGCGCAGAACCGCGGGATCTTTCAGCGAGAACCAAACGTAACCGTCCTCCGCAAACGTCGCGGTCGTCCACGCGGGGCCGTTGGATTTTTCCCACGGCTCGTTGGCGAGTTGAATGAGGTCCGCATAACCGTAGCGCCCAGGCAGGCGCGTGAGATCAGCGTCCGGCGCGCCTTTCCAAGCGGCCGGCACCTTCGCTAAATCGGTCCACTTTGCGCCGGGCAGCAGCGCCTGATACTCGCGCTGCTTCGGATCGCTGAACAATCCCGGACACGTCATGCCGAAACGGAACCCACTGGTCGCAATGCGCACGGCGCCTTCCTTCTCCGGCATCGCCAGCGTCGCATGATGGCCGAGCGGCACCCGCCCCGCAAAACCCTCGATGGTGTTCCGGGAATAGACCACGTTTTGGCCATCGACCAGGGAAAGTTCCTTGGTGACGCGGCCCTGGCGGACTTTGATTTCGACGCCAAGGGTCAGTGTCGTGACGTCGCCGGTTTTTGTTGAGCTGTGGAGTTTCCACGGTTCGCCAACAATCTCACCATGCGGTGGATGTTTTTCGCCCGCGACTTCATCCGAATTTCCGCCAAACGGCATACAAAAGAAATCGCCGCGCAGCGTGTTCAAAACCGGTGCCGGCATCCTCGACGGTTTCTCTTCCTGCCACGGGCTTATGTAGTAAGGCCGCACGGGTTGGGCAGTGTCGCGGAAAAACGTGACCGGGGCCATGTGTCCACCGACTTGGGTAATGGCGAGCTCCACCTGTTTCGTGCCGATTACAAAACTCGGCTGGGAATGTAAGGTGCGAAGTTGCGCGTCGTCCGCCGCTAAGGCGATTGAAGTGGGAGCGATAAATAACGCAGTCAGGCAGAGAGATTTGAAGGGGCGCATGGGACCGGAGGCTAAACCTTCGAAGTCAATCAGGCAATAATATCCCGGATCACGTTTCCAGAGACGTCGGTCAAGCGGAAGTCGCGCCCGCCAAAGCGGTAGGTCAGCTTTTCGTGGTCGAGCCCGAGCAGATGCAGAATGGTGGCGTAGAGGTCGTAGATGGTCGCGATGTTCTCGACGGCGTAATAACCCAACTCGTCCGTTGCGCCAAAGCTCTGACCGCCTTTGATGCCACCGCCCGCGAGCCACAGGCTGAACCCGAAAGGATTATGGTCGCGACCGTCACTGCCTTGAGAAAAGGGCGTACGGCCAAATTCGCCGGAGAACAACACCAGCGTCTCGTCGAGGAGCCCGCGCGCCTTGAGATCCTTCAACAGCGCGGCGATGGGTTGATCCACCTGGTGCGCCATGGCGCCGTGGCCTTCCTTGAGATTGCCGTGCTGATCCCACGGATTCGGTGGACCACCGGCGCCGATGCCTTTCGTCAGGCAACTAAGTTCAATGAAGCGCACGCCGCGCTCGACCAATCGGCGGGCCACCAAACATTGGCGCGCATAAGCGGCGGTCTCCTTGTCTGCTGAATCGAGGCCATAAAGTTGTTTTGTGGCTTCGCTCTCGCCCGTGAGATCGCACAATTCCGGCACGGCGGTCTGCATCCGGTAAGCAGTTTCGTAATTGTGGATCGCGGCTTCAACCGCGCCTTCGCCCGAGGTGCGGGCGAAACCTTCATCCAGGTCGCGAATGAAACCGAGCCGCTGGCGTTGGAGCGCGTCGCTTTCGTGCGGCTTGATGTTCGCGAGAGCCGGCTCGCCATCGGCCTTGATGATCGACGCCTGATGTTGCGCCGGCAGGTAACCATTGCTGAACAGACCCACGCCTCCGTGCGGCGGCACTGCGCCGCCGCTCTGGAGCACCACGAAACCCGGCAGGTTTTGATTCACCGAACCCAGGCCATAATTCACCCACGCACCCGCACTCGGATGGCCCATGAAAGGGAACCCGGTGTGGAAGAAGTAATTACCCTGCGCATGTTCATTGACCTTGCTGGTCATCGAGCGAATCACGGCCAGATCATCCGCGCACGCAGCGATGCGGGGAAACAAATCGCTCAGCACCAAGCCGCTCTGGCCGCGCGGACGGAACTCCCACGGACTGGGCATGATGTTGCCGTTGTTGTTGAACATGGTGGGTTTCACCGGCACGGGCATGGGCTGGCCGCGGCGTTTCGCCAGCTCCGGCTTGTAATCAAAGGAGTCCACGTGCGACACCCCGCCGCTCATGTAGCAGAAGATGACGTGCTTCGCGCGCGGCTTGAAATGTGGCAGCGGTAATTTCAAGTCCGGCGTCAGTGCACCAAAGGCCTTGTCGCCCAGCAGACCCGCGAGCGCGAGCGAACCAAAACCGGTGGAAACTTTGCCCAGCATTTCGCGGCGGGACAATCGCGATCTGGAAAAGGCTGAGGCGCGCATGGTTTTAACGAACATAGATCAGCTCTTTCAGGTTGAACAGCGATTGCGCGAAATCCTGCCAGACAAGCGCGTTCGCCAGGATTTGTTCCGGCGTGATTTTTTGGTCCTGGGCCAGCTCCGTCAGATATTTTTTCGAGCGCAAGAGTTCTTCCGGGGACGGTGGCCGGGCAAGCGTGGTGTTGAACATCAGGCGCAGGCGGTCATCGACATCCGGCGGCCGAGCCACGAGCGAGGCGGACCAATATTGCGCCAGATCGATGACAAATGGATCGTTCAGGAGCGCGAGCGATTGTGCCGGCACATTCGTGGCGTCCCGACGGCCCAGAGTAGTGAAGGGTTTCGGCGCATCGAAAATATCGAGGAATGGATTGAGGCTGGTCCGCCGAACCGTGAGATAGATGCTGCGGCGCGGGGCGTTGGCGTCACCGGCACCGGCGCCGAACATGGCGCGATCCAACTTTCCTGAAACGGCCAGCAAACTGTCCCGGATGGCCTCGGCCTCGAGCCGTTGAACGCGAAAGTGCGAGAGCCACTCGTTGGCTGCGTCGGTTTCCAATGCGCGCGGCGACGCTTCGCTGCCCATTTGATACGCGCGTGTCGAAACAAGTTCACGGATGAGCTGCTTCAACGACCAGCCTTCCTCGACGAAACGGGCGGCGAGATAGTCCAGCAGTTCTGGGTGCGTCGGTTTTTCGCCCATCCGGCCGAAATTATCGACCGTCGGCACCAAACCGCGACCGAAAAGATGCTGCCAGATGCGGTTGACCAAGACGCGGGCAGTCAGCGGATTGTGCGCGTCGGCAATTTCGTTCGCCAACTCGAGACGACCGCTCAGTTTTGTTTGGTACGGCTGGCTCGCGAAAACTTCCAGGAAGCGGCGCGGCACGACGTCGCCATGTTTAGTGTGATCGCCGCGCGGCATGATCTCGGCGTTGTAAGCCAGCGTCTCGAGCACGCCAGGAGCGCGGCGTGCCACGGGGATTTCGGCTTCCAACTTGCGATAACTGACGACACGTGGCGCAAGTTCGCGCAGCTCGTTGGTGGTGTTCGGCAGCAGACCACTTGCAAGCAAGGCGTCAAGCAACGCCTGCTGTTCCTCACTCATTTCACCCGCCAACCAGGCGTTGACCGAGTGGACAATCCCCTGCCCCAAACAGGCCGCGAGTTCCTCCGGCGAAGCCGGTGCCTCATTCTGGAAGAGGGCAAGCACCGGAAGGATTTCCGGTTTCGGTGATGCTTTGGCGTCGTGAAACAACACCTGTTGGGCGCCGAAATAGGAACGTCCACCGCTCCCCGCCGCCGGACGGTCACGCGAGACAACATCCTCCGCCGTGGCAAATTCGAGGTAAGCCCAGGAGCCTTTGCGATACGCGGTGTCGAGACGAATCCAGCCCGCGGAATTGGCGGTCAACGCCGCCTGTGGAAAAATTCCGCCGCTGCCGAGCGGATAATTATCCACAATCAGTCGCACACGCGCGCCCTGGCCGCCCAGAGCGCGAATGCTGATGTGGTCCGTCTCCACTTTGAAGCGCGGCGAGGTCAGCAGGCCATTGTGCTTTTGCGAGAGTCGATGGCTGTAAACTCCCGCCGGATAGATCCCGGATACGATTCGTTCACCCTCCGGCTCCAGGACGAATTCGCCCGCGTGGGCTGATCGTTCGGGTGGATTCACCCCTGGCTTGAACCACGACGAGTCATCGCCCGCCGCCAGGTTCCAACCGCCATGAAACTTTTCCGCATTGAATTTTCGTCGGGCCGCCAGATCGTCCTGCGACTCGCTCAACAAATTTTCCCAGCCGCGCGTTAATTCGGCTCCCGTTTTTCCGCGCAATTTCACCCACGGATGAAGTGGATGACCCGGATCCTGTTCTGCCTGCGCGAGCGCGGTCGTCATCCGTTCGCGGGCTTTTTCCTTCAGCGCGTAATCCGGAAAACGGGTGGCAAACTCGGCGCGCAACCTCTTTAACTCTTCACGCCGGCGCACCTGCTCCGCGCGTTGCTCGCTGTTCAGCAGCTTGCCGTCCTCGCCCGGAGCCAGCGAGGTTGTCCCGGCCTTGAACGAAGCCATCACTTCGGCGCTCGTCAACGGGCGGTCGTAGAGCCGGGCCTCGTCGATCTCACCATTCAGGAAACCATCGCCCGCACCGAGGTGCCGCAAACCGAACAGAATTTGCGACGCCCCGGCGGCAAAGGTGCGGAACGTGGCCGGATCCCCGGCCGGCCGGTAGGACGAACCATAGGCCACGCCATTGCGGTAAAGCGTGATGCTGTGGTCGGCCCGATACACGATCGCGAGGTGAACCATCTCACCCGGCTGAACCGTTTCCACCGGGCCGTTGACGATCTCAGTCCGCCGGAAACCGTCGCTGCCCGCAATCCATTTTCCGGGTTCCTTTTCACCGAAGACCACCGAGTCGAACACTCCGCCGTCGAGCGTTTGCACGGTCAGGACACCGCCGCCGCGCTGGTCGCGATTCGCGAGCGCGACCCACACCTCCAGGGTTTTCTCACGCAATTCGCGCGGCAAGGGCGGGGTGCGCACGAATGCGCCTTTGCCATCGAGGATCAGGCGACCGTTCTTCACCGTCGCACCGCCCAACAGTTCGCCGTGCAACTCGCCCACCAAATCCGCAGCGTTGCCCTCAAAGTTCCAGGCCGCCATGGGCAAAGGAAGGGGCGCGCCCGGCTCGGGATTTCCGCGGTGGCGCAGCGCGTTTGCCAGCGCCGTGCGTTCCAATTGCACCAGTTGCCGTTCAAGGTTGGCGATGCGATCATGCATCACCTCGTCGGGCGCGGATGCGGGATTGCCGGTGTAACCCGGAACCGTTTTCAGCAATTGTGCTGAAATCCCGGCGGCGGCATCGGTCCACGCCTGGGCGAGGCCAACCTTGATTTTTTCTTTCACGTTTTCCATTTCCTCACGATGCACCCGCAACCGCTCCGGCGCGTCGATCGTGACCATCGATGGACGGCAACTGGCGAAAATTCCGTAGAGTGCGTAGAAGTCGCGCTGGCTGATGGGGTCGAACTTGTGATCGTGGCAGCGCGCGCAGGCGATGGTGAGCCCTTGAAACGCCTTGCCCAGCACGTCGATTTGATTCTCCACCACCTTCACTTGATCATCCAGTGTGTCCACCGCCTGGTAACCGTGTTCGACCATGCGCAAATGGGCCGTGCCCAGCATGGACTCATTGAACTGCTCCGCTTTGTTCCAGCGCGGGTTCGGCAGCAGGTCGCCGGCCAGGTGTTCGCGAATGAGTTGATCGAGCGGGACATCGGAATTAAATGCGCGGATAAGGTAATCGCGATAACGCCAGGCCAACGGAAGATCCGGATCGCCCTCGCTGCCGTGCGTCTCGGCGAAACGCACCAGATCCATCCAATGCCGCGCCCACCGCTCCCCGAACGCCGGCGAAGCGAGCAACCGCTCGACCGCCGCGCCGACCACCTTTTGCCCCGCTTCAAACGCCGGCGGCGAAGTCGGGTAATCACGCAGGAAATCCTCGACCTCTGCGGGTGTCGGTGGAAGTCCGGTCAACGCGAAGCTCAGCCGGCGAATCAACACGCGTGGAGAGGCGTCGCTCGAGGGCTTCAAGCCGTGCGGCTCCATTTTCGCGAGCAAAAAACGATCCACCGAATTCGTGCTCCAACGGTTATTCTTGGGGGTCGGCACGGCGGACTTCTTCACCGGCTGAAAGCTCCACCATTCTTTCCGGCTCGCGAGAGTTGACGGCCACGCAACGGCGGGATCACCGCTCACAGCGGCGGGCGGTTTGTCCCGCGGATCGGGCGCGCCCATTTTCACCCACGTGACAAAGTCCTGAATCACGGCGCCATCGAGTTTCGCACCGTCCTTCGGCATCTTCAGATCCTTGTGGGTATGGCGAATACTGCGAATGAGGAGGCTCTTGTTGGGATTGCCCGGCGTGAGAGCGGGACCGGATTCACCGCCCTTGAGCAAACCGTCGCGCGAATCGAGGGCAAGGCCGCCTTTCAACTTTTTGCCCGCATGGCACTCATAGCATTCGCCGGCGAGCACGGGCCGGATGCGTTTCTCGAAGAACTCGAGTTGCTCCGCCGTGGGCACCGCCGCCAACCGGGTCGCGGGAATTGTGAGGCAGCCCAGACCGCCAGCGAGGAGCAGCCAGTGGATGCTTGCAGGGGCGGATCGGGCACCCATCTATGAACCTTCAACCACCGTTGGCATGATTCAAATCTTCCAGCCGCGACGATACTGGTGTTGAAGATAATCGTCGGCCTCGGGACAATTGGTGGCGCGCAGTTTCTTCGCGTCCCATTCCAGCTTTTTCCCGACGCGGAAGGCGACGCTGCCCAGCAGCACTGTCTCGGTCAGGGCGCCGGCGTAATCGAAATTGCTCGTCGTCGGGCCATCCGTTTTGCAGGCGGCAATCCATTCATTGTGGTGGCCGATGGAATTCGGGATGAACTGATCCGGAGGTGTAAAACCCTCAAAGTCCTTTTCCGGCAGCAACCGGTGATTTCCGTAATCAGCCAGGAGCATTCCCTTGGCGCCGACGAACAGGGTACCCGCGCCGCCCCATTTGGGCAGCAATCCCTGGGCGAATTGCGGCGGGCGTTTGCCGCCCTGATACCAGGTCAACTTGACCGGCGGCAGATCCTCCCGCGGCAAATCCTCACGCAACGGATATTCGTAGCGCACAATCATCCACGGCGGCGCGCATTCGCCATCAAGCGCCGGCCCTTCGGCCTCGACGGTGATCGGATGACGCAGCTTGAGGGCCCAATGCGAAAGGTCAATGTGGTGACAGCCGAAATCCGACAGCGTGCCGCCCCCAAAATCCCACCAGCGCCGCCACTTGAACGGCAGATATTCCGGGTGATACGGCCGATACGGCGCCGGCCCCAGCCACAGGTCATAATGCAAATGCGCCGGCACCGAAATAATTTCCGTCGGACGCTTCATGGTTTCCCACACGCCGTCGAGCCAGACATGCACTTCGCGCACGGGGCCGATCGCCCCGCTCTGGATCAACTCCACCACGCGGCGGTAATTGTTGCTCGCGTGGATCTGATTGCCCATCTGGGTGACGCGCTTCAGGTTGTGCGCCGTCTCCGCCACGATGCGCGCCTCGGAAACCGTGTGCGTTAGCGGCTTCTCGCAATAGACGTGCCGCCCCGACTTCAAGGCCGCCACCGTGGCGACGGCGTGCGTGTGGTCCGGGGTGGCGATGACAATGGCGTCGATGTCTTTCTGGTCGATCAACCGGCGGAAGTCCGTGTACACTTTTGCCTGCGGATATTTTTCGGAGGCGGCGGCGAGGAACTGCTCATCCACGTCGCACAACGCCACGATGTTCTGACTGGAAACTTCCTGGAGATTGGCACCCGCGCGATTGGCCGTGCCAACCATGCCGATGTTCAGTTTGTCGTTCGGGGAATAGACCCGCTTGCTGGAGGATTTCCCTTGGGCCGACTCGGCCCAGGGTCCGAAAGTCCAAAGTCCCGCCGCACCCAGCGAAGTGCGTTGGAGAAACTGCCGGCGATTGAATGACGATTTCATGGCTGCGATTACGGAGACTTACTTGGCGGGCACCGGCGTGATTTCCCGAACGAATATATTCTTGAAATACAGCGTGTTGCCGTGGTTTTGCAGTTCGATCTGGCCGCTCGGATAGATCGGCTTGGTGCGCTCCCAGTAATTCTCGAGGGTGACGTTGTGCGTCACCAACTCGTTGTTGAGATAGACTGTCACTTTTTCCCCGACCATCAAAATGCGGAAGCGGTTCCATTCGCCAACCAAGTGATCGGCCAGCACCAGCGGGTCGGTGGGATTCTTCTGGTTGTTATACAGTCCGCCGGAACCGAGCCTCTTGGGATTGCCGCGGGTATCTTCACGATCCCAAATCTGGACCTGCGGGCTGCCACGCAAGTAAATCCCGCTGTCGCCCTTTTCCGGAATTTTCCAATCCACCAGCAGCTCAAAATCGGCGTAATCCCTGGCCGTGCACAGGTTGTCGCCTTTGCCATCGAACACCAGCACGCCATCCATCGGGTGCCAGTGCGCCTCCATCCGCTCGTTGGCCTTCACCTGCTCCTTCGCCCATTCCTGAATCGACATCTGCGCCCGCTTGGGTGGCGTGGCCACCAAGCCTTGCCAGCCGGAAAGGTCGCGACCATTGAACAGCGGCGTGAACCCTTCCGGCGGTCGGTTGTCCACAATCGCAATCGGCAGTTCCTTCACGCGAAGATTGCGGAATTCCACGTAATCATCATGGCCCAACAGGCCAATGTGGCCGCGATCGCGCAACATGCCCGGATGTTTGGCCAGCACGGCGGGATCGTTCACGTCATTGAGGTTGGTGTCCACGGTCACCGTGCCGTTGACTGTCACTTTGATGTGACGCCCGTGCGCCACGATTTCTTCGTAGTTCCATTGGCCGACCGGTTTGAGCGCGCCGCGCTTGGCGGGCACGATGTCATAAACCGAGCCGTGGTATTGCCCGGGCCGCAGGTTCGCATACATCGGCGCGCTGTCATCCAGGATTTGAATCTCCATGCCGACGTACGCCGACGTTCCCTCGAGGGGCGCGCGAATACCGATGCCGTTGTTGCCCCCAGCCTCGAGCTTGAACTCAAACTGCAGGATGAAATCGGAGTATTCCTTTTCGGTGAACAAATTGCCGCCGCCGTGCTTCGCACAATAGAGGATCCCATCCTTCACGCCGTAGCCATCGCCATGCTTGTCGGAGAGCGTCCATCCGTTGAGCGTTTTGCCGTCAAACAGATTGGTGAACCCGCCGTCGCGCGGCGGGGTGACGCACGACGCCAGCAACCCCAGCAGGGCCACGGCCAGGCCGATTGACAATTTTTGAAAAATTCGCATAGAGATCGTCGATTGAATTTGTCTGCCGTTCACATTGTCAGACTACGCTGTGCCAACAGTATTCATGTGTCAAGCCACGCGCCTATTTCTTCTTCTCGGCCGGCGGCTCTTCTTTCTTCGTGGCCGTGAAAATCTCGTAGCCGCGGTTGATGTAGAGCTGGGGCAATGCCTTTTGCAACTCGGCGACGCCCTTGTCGGTCACTTTGGTCTGAAAAAGAAAGAGACTCTTCAATTTCGTCAGCCCTTTCAAATGTTCCAGTCCGGCGTCGGTGATGCCGGTATCAAAGAGGTTCAAGTAGGTGAGTTCGGTGAGCCGTTTGAGATGCACGAGCCCCGCATCGGTGATCGGCGTGTGTTCCAAGCGCAGTTTGTCGAGGTGGACGAGGCCCGAGATGTGCGCGAGCTCCGCATCCGTAAACTTGATGCTCGAAAGATCCAGCTCGTACAAATTCGCGATGTCCTTGAGCAGGGCGAAGGTGCGCGCGTCGAAATTCGTCGTGCCGGCCAGGCGGAAGGTGACCTCGCGCCAACGGATGTTGTGGGCGATTTCGCGGGCGTCAATCCCCTTGGTGGCCAGTTCGGCGACGGCTTTCAACTCGGCGGCGCTCGGCTTCGGAGCCGGCGCCAGCGTCGCGATTACGGGAGTTTCGGTCTTGGCACTGGCGGATTCGGGCCAGACGGCGCCCGCGTTGATCCAATCGCGGATCAAATCGGTCTGCGCCTTGGTGAGCAGATCGCCTTTGTTCGGCATGTGATCATCGTTGGCAGCCGGCAGCGTGATGCGCCGAAATAGATCGCTCTTCGCAGCGTCGCCGGGGACGATCACCACGCCATCCTTGCCGCCTTTGATCGCGGCGGCGCGGGAATCGAGGCGCAATCCGCCTTTAAGTTTGTCGGAGTTATGGCATTCGAGACAGCTCTTCTGGAAGATCGGCTGGATGTCCTTGACGAAGTCCACGGCGGCATGGGCCACCGGGCCGCTGGCAAACGCGATGATGCCAATCCCGAGCAGGATGAGAGTGTACGCGAAGGACGTGTGAGCCAGGACGGCGGGCTTTGGTTTCGATTCCATCCCACGGTTAATGTTTTTCATGATATGCACGAGTTAAGTGTCTTGGTTTCCCGGCACGCCAATGCGGAACGCGCCGAACAGTTGTGAACCTCCACCAGTTAAGCACAAGCCCCGGCGAATTGCCAATGAAGGAATGGAGTCTCAGAAATTCCAGGGTGGATTTTGCCCGATCAAATGCAGCGAGTCCTTCTCGGAGGAGAAGGCGTTGGTCGATTACCGGGTGGATTTGTTTTCTTCAAACGCCTTGATTTCCTCCGGCGTGGCTGCCGTTGGCCAGACGGCATCACGACCACCCCAAAAGCTCGACGAAGACTCTTTTCCGAATTCCATTCCCGCCAGCCTGCTGGCATCTCCACCGTCATCCTTTCCATCATCGCCAACGGAATAGAGCAAAAAACCAC
>JAYUBJ010000579.1:0-3782 GCA_043740915.1 Verrucomicrobiota bacterium | reverse complement strand
GGGAGGACTGGCGGCGGCGCTCAACATGAACACGTTCTCGAACGCCTGCTGGGGACAGACTTCGCGCGCGATGACGCTGGCAGTGGTGTTTCTGGCGCTCGCCGCCATGACCAACCGCACCATCAAGCAAACCTGGCTTAAATACGCGCTGGCCGGACTGGCCGTCGGCATGGGTGTCATGGAAGGCTACGACACCGGAGCTATTTTCAGCCTCTACGCGGCGGCGTTCGCGATGTTCCTGGCGTGGCAGCAGGAAGGGACCGCGATAAAGAAGCTGCTTCGAGGCGCCGGGCGGGTCACCTTGATGGCGGGCTGCGCGGTTTTTATTGCGGCGCATATTTTAATTTCGCTGTTCAACACGCAGGTGAAGGGAATGGTCGGCACGCAGCAGGACGCCAAAACCAAGCTCGAGCAATGGGACTGGGCGACGAGTTGGAGTTTTCCGAAGGTGGAAATGCTGCGCGTCATAATCCCGGGCGTGTTCGGATACAAAATGGACTCGCCGGAAGGCGGCATCTATTGGGGTGACGTCGGGCAATTCTCGAAAGGACAATTCATGCGGCATTCCGGCTCCGGTGAGTACGCCGGGGTTCTGGTGGTGCTCGGCGCCGCGTGGGCCCTGGTGCAGTCGGCCCGCAAAAAAGAGAGCGCCTTTTCGCTGCCGGAAAAGAAAATGATCTGGTTCTGGGGTGGCACGGCGCTGGTTTCCACGCTGCTCGCCTGGGGAAGATTCGCACCATTTTATAAGCTGATCTACGCCCTGCCTTATTTTTCCACGATTCGGATTCCGTTGAAATTTCTCCACCCCTTCCATCTCTCGCTGCTGATCCTGTTCGCTTTTGGCCTGCAAGGCTGGTTTCGCCGGTACGTGGAGGTGGCGGCCGGCAAAACTGCGGGCTTGAAACCGCACCTGGCCAATTGGTGGAAGAAAGCGCCCGGATTCGAGAAGAAGTGGGTGTGGGCTTCGATAATGGGAACGGGTGCCGGTTTGCTCGGCTGGTTGATGTACGCGGCCTCGCGGAGCGATCTGGAACGCCATTTGAAATCCGCCATGCCGCCCCAACTTTTGGAAAGAGAGCCCCACCTGCCGGAAACCATTGGCGCGTTCAGTTCGGGCGAAGTCGGCTTGTTTGTGCTTTTCCTGGTGCTTTCGCTATCCGCTCTCGCGCTGATCATGAGCGGCGCCTTCGCCGGCGCGCGGTCAAAATGGGCGGGCATCCTGCTGGGATTGCTGCTCGTCGTGGACTTGGGCCGGGCCGACGCGCATTGGATCACCTACCTCAATTATCGGGAGAAATACGTCAACAACCTCGTCACCGACATCCTGCGGGAGAAGCCGTACCGGCAACGAGTCAGCCTGCTCCTGCTGCCCTTCAATATTCCGCCCGAGGCGGCCAGCGTGCTGCAATCCTTTCACCGGGTTTATGGCGATTGGAAAGAGAATCTTTTTCAATACGACAGCATCCAGTCGTTGGACATTATCCAACAATCCCGGACTCCGGAGGACTTCCAAGCGTTTGAGGGTGCGTTGCAGATGAGTACGCCGGATACCATTCATCGGATCACTCGCCGCTGGCAACTCACGAACACTCGATATCTGCTTGGTTTGGCTGGATTTCTCGAACCCCTCAACCAGCAGGTTGACCCGGTGCAAAAGCGCTTCCGGATTCACACGCAGTTTGAATTATCCCAAGCTCCCGATGGCGCGATCCTGGCCCAGACGAACGCGGCTGGACGATTCGCCCTTTTTGAATTCGCCGGGGCGCTGCCCCGCGCAAAGTTGTACGCCAATTGGCAGGCTGCGGAGGATCCCGCCGCATTGGAATTACTCGGCTCCCCCGCTTTCGATCCGGAGCAAAGCGTCCTGGTGGCAAACCCGGCGCCAGCTCCGGGCGCCGCTGCCGTGGCCGGCCAAAACGCCGGCTCGGTCGAGTTCTCGAAATATTCACCGCGGTTCATCCAACTCAAAGCCAAGGCCGAAGTTCCGTCGGTGCTTCTATTGAATGACCGATATGATGCCAATTGGAAAGTGACCGTCAATGGTCGGCCGGAAACGTTGTTGCGTTGCAATTATATCATGCGGGGCGTCCTGCTCCAACCGGGTGAGCAAACCGTTGAGTTCCGCTTTCAGCCGCCCGTCAATAGTCTCTACGTCAGCCTCACGGCGGTAATCCTGGGTCTGGGAGCCTGCGTTTGGCTGGTCTTCGCCCGGCCAACAAATGAGAGTACGCCGATGCCTGCCTCGAATGCCGCCGCAACAAAATCGGTTCGATGATTTCGGCAACCGCCGTCATTGCCCGCCATGAGTCACCAAGACAGTTACCGCCAGAACGAAGCCTATGCGGAGTTTTTGGCGGGATGGGACGCCGGGTTCTACGCCAAATATGCGGACTCACTTCAGCCGGCGAAACCGGGCGCCCGCGCCCTGGACGTCGGCTGCGGCGTCGGCCAGGTCGTAGGCCGTTTGGCAGCGGCGGGGTTCGAAGGATTCGGGGTGGATGTTTCGGAGCCGAACATTGCGAGAGCACGCGTGAAAAGCGAACGTTGCCAGCTTTACGATGGTAAACGCCTGCCGTTTCCGGATCGGCATTTCGCCAGTGTTGGAGCGCTGAACGTGCTGGAACATGTGGAGGAGCCGGAAGCGTTCATCAAAGAGTTGGTCCGCGTCGCCGAGGTGGGCGGGCGGATTGTGCTCTCCAGCCCGAATTTTTTCCGCGTCCTTGGGTTTCACGATTATCATCCGCGGATGCGCGGCCTGGGAAACAAGTGGCGCAACTGGTGGCGGCTCGCGGAAAAGCGACGGCAAATGCAAACGGATACGGGCGCTGTTCGCTTCGATCGCATGCCGCCGATTGTTAAGCAACCCTTCACCCCCGACGACGACGCCATCGTGGCTACGAACGCTTTTGAGATGGAATTCTTTCTGCGGCGGGCGGGCTGCGAAGTGGAATCGGTGGCCTGCACCGACCGCTATGTGGCGAAGCCGATCGATTTTCTGCTCAACCTTGGTCCTTGGCGCTACCTAATGTTCAACGCCTTCATCATCGCGCGCCGGACGGCGGCTTGAAGCACTTCCCCCTTCAGGTCGATTCCGCCATTGAACCGAAGACCGGAATTGAACCACGGATGGACACAGATGGACACGGATTACGGCTGGGCAAACGGATACCAAACGTCCCGCTGGTTTTTGCAGCTCATGAATGAAGTTCCCGCTTTGCTCATCCGAAATCCCATCCGTTTCCATCCGTGTCCATCCGTGGTTTCAAAATTCCCGTTTCGAAGTGTCGGCTTGAATCCCACTAGCAATCCTTCTGGTCAAAAAAAATAGCCGAGACCTACGTCTCGGCTATTGAAGGAAAGATCTGGCGGCAACCTACTCTCGCGCAAGCTATACAGGCACTACCATCGGCAAGGCTGTGTTTGACGGCCGAGTTCGGGATGGGATCGGGTCGGGCCACAGCTTTATGACCACCAAAAAAATGTTTAAAATGTTAAAGAGCGGCTGGCCTGGTGCCAACAGGGTTCTCTGAAAACTACACACAGGCAGACATTTTACAGGGCAGTACTTATTCGCGAGTTGTCGCTTTGATAAAAAGCGATCAAGCCGCACGACCGATTAGTATCAGTCCGCTAAACGCCTTGCAGCGCTTGCACGCCTGACCTATCAACCCGGTGGTCTGCCGGGGGTCTTTAGGGACTTGCGTCCGGGAAACAATATCTTGGGAGGAGCTTGGCACTTAGATGCTTTCAGCGCTTATCTCTTCCGCACATGGCTACGCAGC
>JAYUBJ010000578.1:0-3785 GCA_043740915.1 Verrucomicrobiota bacterium | reverse complement strand
GCCACGGTGAGCGGCATTCCCGACTTGAGCAGGTTGGCCAATTGCTGGGTGTAAGTCGCCAGTTCCTGCAGCTTGGGCTTGCGCTGGCGCTGCACCATTGCGCGCAACGCCGGCGGTAAAAACCCGGCCAAGTCCACCTTGCCCGCGGCCGCCACCCGATCCGCCCGGGCGGCCCCGCCCTTCGCCGTATCCACCGCCACCGGGAGCAAACCCAGCCGTTCGATCTGCAGCAGTGCAGCCGGGCGATCCACCGCCTCGATCACTCCGGTTACCATTTCGCCCGAACGTCGCCGGGCCTTGTAAGAAAATTGCGGCATAATCTAATTCTAATCCATTGTTCAAAACCCGTCTTGCCCGGAAAGTTGCCATCGCTGACCCGGTAGGGACCGCGCTGCCGCGTGTCCTTTCTCCGAAACCAAAGCCGGCTTGCACTCACCCGATCACCGCCGACACCTGATTCAAGCTCCCCCGCCGGTACCCCTGCAAATCCACCGTCACTTCCGCAAAACCGATTTTCTTCAACGCCTCCGCAACGCGCGCCAACGTTTCGCTGTCCTGCAACCTCGGCAACTCCGTCACCCCCACCTCGATCCGCGCCAAGGCGTAGGACAGGCGTCGCGCCTGTCTCTGATCTTCCGGTTCTGAAATAATTGAAACAGGCGCGACGCCTGTCCTACGCTCAATTTCATGCGCCCGGACCCGCACATCATAAAACCCCAGATCCTTGAGCACATTCTCCGCCGCCTCGATCATCCGTAATTTCTCCGGCGTCACCGCCTCACCGTGGGGAATCCGCGAGCTGAGACACGCCATCTGCGGCTTGTCCGCCGTCGGCAGTCCCAATTGCGCCGAGAGCTTCCGAATCTCCGCTTTCGTCAGGCCGACCTCTTTGAGCGGTGCGCGCACCTGAAACTCACGCGCCGCCTGCGCGCCCGGCCGAAAGTCTCCCACATCACTCGCGTTCTCGCCGTACGCAATCACCGCAAAATGCTCCGCTTTCGCCAACGGTTCGAGTTCCTCGAACAACTCGTGCTTGCAAAAATAACAGCGGTTCGCCGGATTCGCGAGATAGTCGGGATTGTTGAACTCGTTCGTTCGCAACACGCGCACCGGGATTTGAAAATTCGCCGCAATGTCCAGCGCCTCCGCCAGCTCGCGCCGCGGCAGGCTCGCCGAATCCGCGATGGCCGCCAACGACCGCTCGCCGAGGACCTCCCGCGCCACGCACGCGAGGAAGACCGAATCCACCCCGCCGGAGTACGCCACCAGGCACGAACCGTAGGAACGGAGCAAGGCGCGCAGTTGTTCCAATTTCGCTTGCATCACGCCTTAAAAATGCCATCCCTCCCGCCCCTTGTCGAGCGCCACCGTTTCGCGTTCCGCGTTCCGCGTTTTGAGTTGGATGTTGAACGTTGAACGTTCCCCTTGCCCTCTCTCCCAATTCCTCCAATCTTTTTATCTATTTTCATTTGCATGCATCTGCGGTTACACTTCCGGGCATAGTGGTTTGGCCGGTCGCCGCTGGACGTGCGCGGTCGGGACCGGATGAATTTTAGAAGCAGACACCCATGAACAGCACTCCAAAAAGCGCCTACGACACGGTCGCCGGGATGAGCTATTTTCCCCGGATGCTGGATAAGATTCGGCTCCACGCCCGCAGCGAGCTGCGGCCAGATTTTCACGCCAACCTCGGCCGGGGGGCGGACGGATGGTGTTGCGGGTTCTTGCACGTGCCCTATATCGATCTCAAAAATCGCGTTTTGAAAGGCGGCACGGACGAAGCGATCATCGAGTGGTGTTTTGAGCGGGGCCGGCGTTTGGATGACATTGACCTGATGGTCTGGAACGCGTTCGCACTGAAGTTGGGATGGAAGGATCGGGCCTCGTCCCTCCTGCAACAACGGAAGGTGGAGAGTGGGCTGGCCGGGCGGGACGACATCGTGACGATGGCGGACTACTTCGACGTGGATGAAGGGCGTAAAAAATAAGCCGCCTGACAGAATTTAGGAATTGTCACTCGACGTCTCCAAAGTGATCAGCCCACCCCGGTTGGCTGGCACGTTCAGTCCACTGAACTCGATTTCGCAGCGCCCCATGAAAAGCAAAATATTTCCGGTCCTGGTTTGGTTCGCGTTCTCGAACTGTCTGGCGCTGGCTGCCCCGCCCCGTCCGCCCGAGGCGGCCGTCCTCGAGCAGTGGATCAGCGCCCAACAATTTCGGAATCCGGAGTTGCCCAGTTACGGCGGACTGAAGATTCATTCCGGAGTCGCGGCCACCGGCGCTGAGGGCAGGCAGTATTATCGCGTAAGTCCCTATTTCGCAAATCTGGGCGTGCTGGGCATGCTGCGGACCAAAGCACCGGGGTGCGTGGACCTCGCTGATCCCTGGATTCGCTGGTACTTCGCCCATCTCAATCCGCAAAGTGCCCCGGAGGGCGTCCCATTTGAACACTTTTATCTGGCGGATGGCGGGGGCGAAACCATTTGCGTCAAGGCGGGCGATCCCTTCCTCTGCCGTCACAATGATGCGACGGACAGCGCGGCGGCCACTTTCTTCTCCGTGCTTTGGGCCGCCCACGAAGCCGGCACTCCTAAAGCGTCGCTCAACACCGCCGCGCGCAAAAAACTGGTGGAGACACTGGCGGGAGTCCTGCTCAATTTGCAACAAGCGGACGGCCTGTGTTGGGCGAAGAACGATTACCACGTCAAATACCTCGAGGATAACTGCGAGGTGTTCGCCGGACTGCGCGATCTCGCGAACCTGGAGCAGGAGGTTTTCAACGATGGCGAACGTTCGGCCTTTTACCGAAAGGCGGCCGGGCGCGTGCAACAGGGAATCCTGAAGGAACTCCCTGACCCAAAGGCGCAACTTTATATCGTCGCAAAATTCGAGGACAACAATCGCCCCACCGCCGATCTCGACAAGTGGCATCCGGATTTGCAGGCGCAGTTCTGGCCGCAGCTCTTTGGCGTGGTGAGTCCCACGGATCCGAAAAGCATCGCCGTGATTGCCGCAGCGAACGCCCGTTGGAACGGCCAAAAGAAACCGGACTGGTCCGCCCACCCGGACCAGATCAACAGCGGGTGGATGGAATCGGGCTGTGTTTACTCCGCGTTGCTGGCGGGCGACACCCAGCGCGTGCGCGCGTATGTCAAAGCGGTGAAGCGCCTCAAGTTTCCGAAATCCGCGGACGCCGCCGGTTTCGAATGGCCATTCACCGTCACCGACGCCGGCTGGCTGTTGCAGATTTTGAATCAGTTGCGGGACTAAATACGCAGGAATTTTTCCGCGGCGAAATCGGCAAACCGCAGGCCGTGTGGGGTGAGTTGAAAACCTTCCGCATCCGCGCGGCCAAAACCGTGGACCACGAGTTCGTTCATTTCCGCCGACCATTCCCCGCGCAAATCGTAGCCGGTGGTCTGCGTGAATTGTCCGAACGGCCAGCCGGCGTTCATGCGCAGGCCGAACGCGGCGATTTCGCCGGCGCGCCGCAACGGCGGGAGTTCCTCGGTCATCTCGATGGCGCGCTGGCCGCGTTCCAGTTGCTCGCAATAGAGCTGGGTGTTGGCCCAATTCTTTGTGCGCACACCGCGCACGTAGCTGGTCGCGCTGGGCCCGAGGCCGTAACAGGAGCCGCCCCGCCAGTAGTTGATGTTATGCTGGCTGGCAAAGGCGGGAATGGCATTGGGCGTTGAAGGCTGGGCGCCGGAAGCTCGAACCTCGCGCGCGAAGTTCGCCACTTCGTATTGGTGAAAACCTTGTTGCGACGTGAACCGGACGAGTTC
>JAYUBJ010000577.1:0-3789 GCA_043740915.1 Verrucomicrobiota bacterium | reverse complement strand
GAATTCCACCCAGGCCTTCCCGTGATCCACATGCAGATCGCGGTTCAAACTATAGGATGGCGTGGCGAAGGCCCCATAGTAGCCGCCGCTGTCATAGTAGTATTTGCGATCCTGTTCAAAGCCGGCGCGCACGAAGCCGACCTCGTTCTTCTCCAGCGTCAGCGCCACTTTGTAATCCTCCAGACCGAACAGTGCGCGGCCTTCGAGAGTCATGGTTTTGTCCTCGCCGATCTTTTGTTGCAGTTTGAAACTCTCGAAACCGCCGGATGCTCCATCCTTCATCCACCAATCTTCGCGGAACCGACCCGCATCGCCTTTCACGCTGATCCAGCGAATCGTCGGCGTGACGCTGAACTGCAATTTGCTGGCGGCGGATGCTTCGGGATCCGTCCAGTCTGCCCCCTGATCAATCCATGCGCGCAGCAGGCCGATTTGGTCGCGGGTGAGTGGTTCGCCTTTGCCCGGCGGCGGCATCTCCTTGTCCTCGACGAGCCGGGCGACGTAATGGATCAAGGGACTTTTCGCACTTTGTCCGGGCAGAATATCGATGCCATCGGTGCCGCCCTTCAATGCGGCGGCACGGCTGTCGAGGTGGAATTTGCTCTTGGGTTTATCCGGCCCGTGGCAACGGAAGCAGGTGTTCTCGAAAATGGGTTTGATGTCGCGGGTGAACTCTACTTTGGCCGTGGCCGGCGGCGGGAGTTTGCTTTCGTCCACAGTGGCGCCGAATAATGCCAGCGGGGTGATTCCCAGAATCAGGCCGAGTGCGGCCGTGAGCTGTTGGGGAGTTGCAAACGGGAACCTGGAGCGTTGGAATCGCGGAGCCGGTTTGAAAACGCTTCCCATCCACGTAGCAGCCGAGGTAACGAGGCTCAAATATCTTCGTTTTCCAGGTCGCCAGGCGGAAAAAGTTAGAGTCTCCTCACGTCGTCTCCTACTGCTCAAATAGGCTCGGAGTTGCATCCCGATCAGTACCTCAATTTCACGTCCACGTTGGAGCCGTGCGGCGAGGAATGGCAGCCCGCCGACCAGCAGGTGGCGCGGCGCAAGAGAGCGCTGTGATCAGTGCTGCCGATGAAAACTTTCCCGGCGTCGGCAGCAACCGCCACCTGCGCATGACATTTCAAGCAAAGATTTGAGTCCCGTTCGATGAGGAGTTTCGCGTTGATTGAACCGTGGGGATTGTGGCAGGTGGTGCAGCCCTCGCGCATGGCCTCGTGTTCGAAGACCTTGGGCCGGGTTTGCTCGCGATGACACGCGGCGCAGGCTTCGTTTTGTCGCGCCATCGCCAGGCCGCCTTTGGGCTTGCGGATGTCGCTACCGTGCGGGTCGTGGCATTGCACGCAGTTGATCTTCCCTTCGGTCAGTGGGTGATGCCGCGGCAGGTTGAATTCCGCGTGTGTCGCCAGATGACAATTGAGACAGGCCGTGGCGTCTTGACGCGGATTTACGATCAACTTGCGCCCGCCGCCGGCCGCCACGTGTTTGCTGCCCGGGCCGTGGCACGATTCGCAACCAGTCGCGCCCGCCATCTTCAAATCGTCCGCGTGGTAGCGCGCGTGCGGGCTGGCGGGAAACGCGCGCGCGATGTTGGTGTGGCATTCGGCGCAGGTTTTGTTGCCCACAAAGGAGGCGCCTTCAATCGTCGGGGGCGCATTCACCACGCCGCCGGTGGTGGAACAGGAACTGAGCATGGGCAGGCTTGCGCCGAGACACAACACGATGATCGCCGCCGCCACGCGGGCCCTTTCCGGGATCTGCATGCGCGAGAGGTTGGCGGAACTGAATGATGATTTCAAGTGCGCAGCATAGAAGCTGCGAACCAGGGTGTCAGTCAGGAGCGCGTGTGTGCGGAGAGCACCCGCCGCAGCAGGCAGGGACATAAAGAGGGTCCGGGCTAATTTGATCGCCCAGACGGTAGCCATGTGCTGCGGGTGATCCTGCGGACACACCCGCGCTCCGGGGATGGGGTGGGATAATCGGATCATTGGTGGATGAAATTACGCGATTGCCGCGCGCGGCGGGTTTGCTCAATATCCCCGCCCTATGTCGAGTCGCAGACAATATCCGTTCAATTTGATCGAGCCCAAATGGCAGCAGGCTTGGGAAGCCGGGCAGACGTTTCGCGCGTGGAATCCCGGCGACACCGTGCCGGACGGACATCCGTTTGGTTTACGCCACGGGCTGGCGGGTCAAGTGGCCGCAACGCAGTTGCCCCCCAAGTTCTACATCCTCGACATGTTTCCCTATCCGAGCGGCGCGGGGTTGCACGTCGGGCATCCGGAAGGGTACACCGCCACGGACATCCTCGCCCGCTGGCGGCGCGCGCAAGGTTTCAACGTGCTGCATCCGATGGGCTGGGATTCGTTCGGTCTGCCCGCCGAGCAATACGCGGTGAAGACCGGCCAGCATCCGCGCCAGACGACCGAGGCGAACATTGCAAATTTTAAGCGGCAGATAAAATCACTGGGGTTCAGCTACGACTGGACGCGCGAAGTGGCGACGACCGATCCGGATTATTTCAAGTGGACGCAGTGGATTTTTTTGAAGCTTTACCACTCGTGGTTCAATCCGGAGACGAACCAGGCGGAGCCGATTGAAACGCTGAAGTATCCGGCGGAGTTCGAGGGCGACTCCGGCGTAGGACAGGCGTCGCGCCTGTCTCAAACTTCAAAGGCCGCTTCAGAAGAAAATGGAGACAGGCGCGACGCCCGTCCTACGGAACTCGAATCCGCCCGCCGCGCCTATCGCGATTCCAAACGTCTCGCTTACGTCAGCGAACAACCGGTTTGGTGGTGCGAGCAACTCGGCACCGTGCTCGCCAACGAAGAAGTCGTGGATGGCAAAAGCGAGGTGGGCGGTTTTCCGGTGGTCCGCAAGCCGATGCGTCAATGGATGCTCCGCATCACCGCGTTTGCTGAGAAGTTGCTGAATGACCTCGACACGATTGACTGGAGTCATTCGTTGAAGGAGATGCAGCGGAATTGGATTGGGCGGAGTGAGGGTGCGGAGGTGGATTTTGAAATCTCTGATTGCGGATTGCCGGTGGCGGATTTGACCAAAGACATTCGTGTATTCACAACGCGGCCGGACACGCTTTTTGGCGCAACCTACATGGTGCTGGCGCCGGAGCACAAACTCGTTGAGCAGTTGCAAGAGCGCGCAACGAGGTGGTCGCAGGCTGAATTGCGAATCAACGAGCAAATCACCGCAGGACAAGTAGACCTGGTTCAGCCGGACGGATCCAGGCAAGTGATGGAACTGAAGCAGGCACTACAGATCGCCAAGGATAACATCAAGGATTTGATGGAAGTCGATGGCACAGCCAACCCACCTGTGTGTCGCATCGGCGGTTACGAGATGTTTAAGATGACATTGCGGCAGCGTGCCAGTGAGATTCTGCGACAATCTTCGGCGGTTCAAGCCTACCGTGACGAAGTTGCCAAGAAGTCGGATCTTGAACGCACGGAGCTGGCGAAGGAGAAAACCGGGGTGTTCACGGGCGCGTACGCCGTCAATCCGGTTCACGGTGGCATGATTCCGATCTGGATCGCAGACTATGTCCTCGCAAGCTACGGCACGGGCGCGATTATGGCTGTGCCCGGGCACGACACTCGGGATCTTGAATTCGCAACCAAGTTCAACCTCCCGATTATCCAAGTGGTCCAACCGACCGACTCCAAGGCTGATTGGAGAGGATTCCTTGACGAGGGCATTGCAACAAACTCGGTCAATTTTGAAATTTCGCTCGAAGGCCTCCCGACCATCGAGGCGAAAGCGAAAATCACC
>JAYUBJ010000576.1:0-3793 GCA_043740915.1 Verrucomicrobiota bacterium | reverse complement strand
GGTCCGGCGAACCGAAGTCGCAGCAAACGTAGAGATCGGGAGCCCCGTCGCCGTTCAAGTCGCGGAACTGAACGCCCAAGCTCCAATCACGCGGCATGCTGGTCGGTTGACCTTCTTCATCGCGCCAGCGTCCCTCCTCGTTCGTCACGTCCCGGAAATGTCCGTGGCCATCGTTCAGGTAGAGAAAATCAGGTTCCCCGTTTTCCTCGGCATCCACAATTATTTGCCCGTCTTTTTGACGGTATTCCGGCGTGAACCACTCCAGGAATTCCGAGGATGGTTTCTTGCCGGCTTTGAATTTGTCCATCTCGGGTGCCATCCATTTAATCAACTCTTCCGAGGTCTTGAGATCCTGGATGCTGTGGAACCGATGGTTGGCAATGTAAAGATCGAGGGTGCCGTTGCCATCAATATCCGCGAACGCGGCCGAGACGCTCCCGCGCTTGGATTGCCGTCCCGGGAAAGTGAGGTCTTCCGTGAACCGTCCCTTGCCATCATTGATGAAGAGCCGGTTGGGACCGCCATAACCGAGCACGAGCAAATCCAGATCACCATCGCCGTCCACATCCGCGAACACCGCGCCCATCGACATCTGCCCGGGGCAGGCCACGCCCGCCTGCACCGACACTTCTTCGAACTTCCAGTTGCCCCGGTTAAGATAGAGGGCATTGGGACCATCGACGCTGCAGAAATAGAGATCACACAAGCCGTCGCCATTCACGTCACCCGCTGCCAATCCGGCGTTCATCATGGTCCGGTGCTCCTTCATCGACTTGTCACTGACCAGGTTCGTGAAGTTGATGCCCGTCCAGCGGGAAGACATCTCGAGCAGGCCTTTGCCGCCCTTGGCGGGCACTTTGAGGGGGATGGCCTTATAGCTGGCGTTCTTTCCCGGCCCGGATTCCGCCGCCGCCGCGGGTTTCGCCAACCATCCTCCGCCCGCGAAAACAAAAATAACCACGACGATGCTGAACACGAATAAAGTCCGCACCCCAGCCGTTTGCTTCAAATTTAATCTCATGAGTTGCTTCGGCTCTGGCTCATACTTTAGCAGGGGTCAAATGGCAAGCCATAGCCTTTTTGGGTAGTATATCCATGGGCATTCTGGACACGCAAGTTTGACCTTGAATCTATTCGTCGTGGGCGCAAGCATTCGCCGTGCATCACTCTAAACCCATGGTGACCTGCTTGCCTATGCAACTCAAGAATCTCTTCTCGCCGCTGCTCCTCCTCTCCGCCAGCCTGCTGTTCGGTCTCCCGGCCGGTGCCCAACCCAGTGCGGCCGATGTCACGGCGGCGGTGACCCAAATATTTGGCGGCCAAACCGGTTTTACCGCGCGGGCGGAACTCACGGTGGTGGAGGAAAATAATAAGGAGGGAAGCATCCCCTTCTCGTTGAGCTGGTCGGAGGGTAAGACCCGGCTCGAAGTGGACCTGGGGCTGCTCAAGAGCGACCGGGTGCCGGGCGAAATCCTCGGCGGCATCAAGAAGGCCGGGCTGGAAAAAGTGGTCGCCATTGTGGTTCCGAGCGCCATGCTGGCCTACGTCATTGCCCCCGGCATCCAGACGTATGCCGAGCAGCCGCTGCCGGCGGGGGACGCTTCCGCCAAGGATGGTAAGATCAAAATCACAAAAACCGAGACCGGCAAGGAGGTGTTCGACGGACATCCTTGCATAAAATACAAAGTGGTGGTGAACGCGGATGGACAATCCCAGGAATTGACCCTGTGGAGCGCCACGGATTTGAAGGGGTTCCCGGTGAAGATTTACGCGGAAGCGGCGGGCAACAAAATCACGTTGCGCGCCAAAGAAGTCAAACTCACCAAACCCGACGCCAAGGTGTTCGAGGTGCCGGCGAGCTTCACCAAGCTGGACGGCATCCCGGCGATGGTGGCCGCGGCGACGGCGAAGTTCAACGCCGCCACCGGTCAATAAGATTCGCGGGGCTCACTCCCGCAGCCACAGCCGCACCCAGACGCGTTGGGGGGTTTCAATCAAAATATCCCGCAGCAAGTCTTCCATGCTGGCCGCTTCCGGCTCTTCCAATCGGCGGCACAGGGCGAGCACCACCAGAAACATCAGCGCCACCGCCGCGAAGAAGAGGCTGAACCGGTTCCACTCCACCCCGAGCCATTGAAAATGCGTGCCCTGCAGCGCATCAATCATCAGTCCCCATAAAACGGGTGCGAGCCCGAGCGTCAGGCTGCCGACGACCGAGAAGAGCGCGAAAAAATGGCTGCGGCCCATCGCCGGGATGATCGCCATGGCGAGCCGCACGTTCGCCATGTTGACCAGCGCCGCCGCCAGCCCCATCAAGAATTGCAGCAACAGCAACAGCGAATGTTCCGGGGCCAATACGCCGCCCGCGAGCGCCAGCCAGACCGCGACAATCAACAGCCAGGCCAACATCGAAAAGGTCAGCACCGGTTTGCTGCCGAGCCGGTCCATGCGCGAGCCGAGAAACCACAGGCTGCTCAAGCCGCCGATGAAGGCCGTCGAGGTCACCAACAGAATCGCCCCATCGGCCATGCCGGATTCGGTTTTCAACCAGGCGACGGTGAATGCCCCCAAGCCGCCGAAGGCCACCGACCACGCGACATTCAACCGGAGCAATTTTCGAAAGGGCCCGTATCCCGCGATCTCGCGCCACGGCACCGGCGTGTTGGACGCGCGGATTTCCTCCGGCGTCTGCCCTTCGGGAATCCGTTTCAGAAACACCAGGCTGGCCGCCCCCATCAACGCGCTGAACACGAACAACCCGCTGAAACGCCACGCCGAGGGATTCGCACCGAGACAAACGGCGGCGAGCAGGAACACCACGAAATTGCCGAGATTTACGCAGGCCGCCTCACCCGCGAGGTAGCGGCCCCGCACCGCCGCGGGCACCAGCGAGGTGATCCACGGCAGCCAGGCGCAACTCGAGATGCCGCGCGACAAGTTGAAGGCGAACAGGAGCATCAACACCAGCGACAGTTGCGAGGTCGGATTTAGAAAAGTCCCGGTCAACGGCACCAGCGCCAGGCCAAAGATGAACAGCACGCGCATGCCCCAGCCGGCATAGACGAACCGTTTGTAACCGACGCGCGGGACGTGTTTGGCGGCGGGAATCTGGAAGATGACCAGCAGCGGCATCATCCCCACGATGATGCCGAGCACGGTGGCGCTGGCCCCGAGGCTTTTGGCGTACAGCACCATGGGACTGCTCACCACCAGCGGAAAGGAGAGCGCGTTGAACGTCGCGAATAAAAACGCGTTGTTCAGCCCGGGCGGGAATGAGTCTTTTTTAGCTGGAGTGTTCAAGGGATCAACCGAACCGCAGGGCATTTGAAAGCAGACAGCGCGGAGACACAAGGTTGGTTTTCAATGCCGAGTCGCGCTGCATCCGTCAACGCTTACGACCAGAGCACGGCCACATTGCGAGCAAAATCCGACAGCAAAATCCGTACGATGGACATTTGGCACATTTTTTCAAGCGGCCCTAATTCGGCCACTTCCCGGAACTGCGCCGTATTTTCGTTGCCCCTGCCCTCGCACGCTCACTTTCGTGTCACTTTTTACGACGACACTGGCCAACTTTCCCAGGTTTTTACGACGCCAATGTTGGGTAAAATACGATCAGAAAAAACGCCGCAACCCATTCAAGTGTCAATAGTGAGAACCGACACGAATGGCGGTTAGATAAGCTCCCTATATTTTGGCACGGCTTCGGGCGGCCATATTTTTGCGATCGCGGTGGCGGTGGCGGATTTCTTTGAACTGGTGGCGCGGCCTGTTCAACAATGGATAGGCTTTG
>JAYUBJ010000575.1:0-12110 GCA_043740915.1 Verrucomicrobiota bacterium | reverse complement strand
ACTCGAAGTCAAAAACCTGAACGTCCACTTTCCCGTTGTCGCAGGAGGTGTTCAGTTGTTTGCCGGCCGAAACCGCCGGTTGACGCTGGCTGCAATCTGCGCTTAACTTTCAGGGATGAGCACGGTGGCCGAAATCAAAAACGCGATTGACAAGCTTCCCCCACGCCAGCGCGCGAAGTTGGAAACGCTGGTTTGGCCGGACTGGGATCGGCCTGAGAGGGACGAGCCGCCACGTGTTCGGGAAAAACTCGCCGAAGTCGCCAAGGGACGATTCATTCCGGGCCACCGCTCCAACATTAAGAAAATCCTGGCCAGCTTGGAATGAATCCGCGCTGGGAGGAAAGCGAATTCTTTTTTTGCGAGTTTAAATCTGGCGCGTCCTGCACGGTGCGCGAAATCTTCATCACGAGTTGCTCGATTAACCCAGACCCCGAGCCATGTCGCTCCTCGAAGTCCAAAACTTGAAAGTCTACTTTCCGGTGCAGCACGGGGTGTTCAGCCGCGTCAAGGCGTGGGTGAAGGCGGTGGATGATGTGAGCCTCGCCGTCGAGCCGGGCGAGACACTCGGGATCGTGGGTGAAAGCGGCTGCGGAAAAACGACGCTCGGCCGCGCCATCGTCAAGCTGGTGGAGCCGACGGCAGGGAGTATTTTATTTGAGAACGAGGATCTCGCCGGGCTGGACAGCGCAGAGTTGCGCGCGCGACGGCGGAAGTTTCAGATGATTTTCCAGGATCCCGTCGGCTCGTTGAATCCGCGCCTGACGGTCAGCCAGATCATCGGCGAGGCGCTCGAGATCCACGAGTTGGGCGGTGACGCGGCGGGCCGGCAGCGGCGCATCGAGGAGTTGTTGGTGGCGGTGGGTTTGAACGCGGTACACGCGCAACGGTACCCGCATGAGTTCAGCGGCGGGCAGCGGCAGCGCATCGGGATCGCGCGCGCGCTGGCGGTCGAGCCGAAGCTGATTGTGTGCGACGAACCGGTGAGCGCGCTGGATGTATCGGTGCAGGCGCAGATCATCAATTTGCTTCAGGATTTGCAGCGCGAGCGCGGGCTGGCTTATTTATTCATTGCGCATGACCTCGCGGTGGTCGAGCACATCAGCCGGCGCATTGTGGTGATGTATCTGGGCAAGGTCGTGGAGGTGGCCGGTGCGGAGACGGTGTGCCGCGAGCCAAAACATCCTTACACGCAGGCGCTGATTTCCGCCGTGCCGGTGGTGGATCCGGATTCGAAACGCGCGCGCATCGTGCTGCCTGGCGATGTGCCGTCGCCGATCAATCCACCAGGCGGGTGTCCATTTCATCCGCGTTGTCCGGTGGCGGAGGCGCGGTGCCAGACGGAAGCGCCGGCCTTGCGCGAAGTCACGCCGGGGCATTTTGCGGCGTGCCATCTGGCGAAGTGAGTGGTGCGGGGGTGGGTGGCTGGGGTGGGTTGAGGTCGCGTCGCGGTAGGCGTCACGCCGCCCGGACGGAACGGAGAAATGCGAGAAACTCCGGACATTTTTCAAGCCACCTGGTTTTGCGTGAGGTTCTTTCCGCCGGGCGGGACACCGCGGCTCAACGGCAGGCGGGGACGCCCGCCGCTGCTATCTGGTCGTACGCCCATCGGCGCCCAGTCCGGTTCGTTTGGGCAGGTAGGATTCGGTCGGCATTTTTCTGAACTTTCCTTGAATATTCTCCACTGGACGAAAGTCCAACCCGCGTTATTTCAACCAGAAACTGTTTGTACCCAAGTCATTTGTTTTATGCGCATGGTCGATCATTCCCCGGTGGGTGCGGAGAGAGCCGACTGGTATCTTCGCGCGTTCACACTCATTGAATTGCTGGTGGTTATTGCCATCATTGCGATTCTGGCGGGCATGCTGTTGCCGGCGCTCGCGCGCGGCAAAGAAACGGCCCGCCGGATCGCCTGCACCAACAATCTCAAGCAACTCGGTTTGTCGGCGAAGTTGTATGCCGACGACAACGGGGATATTTTGCCGCGGAGGAGCGACGGCAAGAACTGGCCCACCCTGATCCAGCCTGGTTTTCTCGACTTGCGCATGCTCAAATGTCCGAGCGATGTCCCCAATCCGTATTCTTTCGGCAGAGGCAGCACCAATGCGGCTGACGACGCGGATCGCAGCTACATCATCAATGGTTGGAATGATTATTTCGATGAAATATTTGGCACGCGGGCGTTTCTGCCGAACGTGGTGGTGCTGGAAGCCGCGGTAAAATTTCCGGCCGAAACCATTCTGTTTGGGGAAAAGGTGGGTGAAACCACTGCGAACGGGCATTTCTACATGGATTACGCCGCCAACGACGACATCACCGAACTCGAGCAGGGGCGGCACAGTCGCGGGCCGGGCGGGTCCGTTTCCGGCAATTCCGTGTATGCCTTCGTCGATGGCAGCGTCCGCATGTATAAATACGGATTCACCTTCAAGCCCTTCAATCTTTGGGCCAACACAGATTCGTGGCGGACGAACGGCGTGATTCCTTGAGCCGGATCGCCGAGGTCAGTTGGATGGTCTCACGCAAAGTCCGCCAAGGACGCAAAGAGGAGCGAGTTTTTCGGCCCAGCAGCGATTTACTCCGAGACGGGGATCGCCCGGGGGTTCATTAGAAAGTCCCTTTCGCCCTTGACGCGTTTGGCTTCGAGCAGCATGCGGTAGCGCACGTTCGGCTTCAACGGTTGCAGGGGAACTTTGGGATCGGATTCCATGCCCTGGATGGCCTGGCCGTAAATAAAGCCGCGGATTGGGGCCGAGTTGGATTTGGTGGTGAGCTGCCAGACGGGCTTGTCGTAGCGGTTGATCTGTTTTTCCTTCAACGCGAATACTTTCACACTGGTAAGCTTGTAGGATTGATCCAACGCAAAGCCCATGGGGAAAACCTTATCAGTGCTGCCGCTGGGTAAGGCGCGGGGCTTGGCATCAATCTGGATTGGATTCTTGGAAAACCAATTGGTGAAGTAAGCGACGTAGAGGTAGGCCACGACCAGTGCCAATCCGATCAGGAACTTGGTTTGTTTGCTCATAGTGCGCTTCGTCTGACGCCGATTCCGGCCGGTTCATTCGAGCCTATTTCATGAATCGTCAGCGCCGGTGATTTCGTGGCGGAAATCCACCGGGTAGATCGGTTGCGAAACGACGCGGCTCAGGTAGGATGGCGGGAGCGATGAACAACTATCCTCGACCGATTTCGGGCGTTGGCTTGGGCGCTTTTATCACCAATTGGGTACGGCTGTTCATCGTGGCGTATGTGCTGTGGCACTCGCCGGCCGCCGCGCCCGGTGTGACATATGAAGTGGGTGCCGGGAAAGAATTTTCCGAAGTTGGCGAGGTTCCATGGGAATCGCTGGCGCCCGGAGATCGCGTGGACATCCACTGGCGGGCCGCACCCTACGCCGCGAAATGGGTGATTTGTCGCCGGGGCACGGAGACGCAACCGATCATCATCCACGGGGTTCGTAGCCCAGCCGGGCAGTTGCCCGTGATCGAGGGACGCGACGCCGCGACGCGACGCGAGTTGAACTACTGGCACGGGCCGCGCAGTGTGATCAAGGTCGGTGGCGCGAACCAACCGGCGGACACAATGCCGGCGTGGATCATTCTCGAGAATCTGGAGGTGCGCGGCGGTCGTCCGCCATTTTTATTCAGCGGTTCCCGCGGCCTGGAAAAATACGCCGACAATGCCGCCGCCATTTTCATCGAGAAGGGCGAGCACATCACCGTCCGTGGATGCACGCTGCACGACAGCGCCCAGGGGCTTGGGGTGAGCGCGCAATCCAAGGAAATCGTGGTGGAGAATTGCCACCTTTACGACAACGGTTTGGAAGGGAGCGTGTATCAACACAACAGCTACACATCGGCGGCCGGCATGACTTATCAATACAACCGCTTCGGCCCGCTGCGGCCTGGCTGTCCGGGCAACAACCTGAAAGACCGTTCGGCGGGCCTGACCGTGCGGGGAAACTGGATCGCGGGCGGCAATCGCCAGTTGGATTTGGTGGATGCGGAGGATAACGCGGTGTTGCGAGCCGACCCGCGCTACCATGAGACATTCGTTTACGGCAACGTGCTGATCAAGCCGGCGGCGGGGAGCAACCAACTGGTTCAGTATGGCGGAGACAGTGGCAAAACGGATTGGTACCGCAAAGGCGTGCTGCATTTTTACAACAACACCGTCGTCTCTCATCGGCGGGACGTGACCATCCTCTTTCGCCTGGCGACCAATGAGGAGCGGGTGGATTGCCGGAACAACATCGTTTGGCTGGCTGACGGGGGTGGCCAGCTGGTCCTCTTGAGTGCCAATGGCGTGGTGGATTTAGGCTCCAACTGGCTGCCGGTTGGCTGGGGAAACAGCCTGGATCGGTTGGCAGGCAGGGTGGTTGTCGCCGGTCGTATCTTGGGTGGAAAATCCCCTGGTTTCGTGGATGAATTGGCGGCGGATTTTCGCCTTGCGCCGGAGTCAGTTTGCATCGGCGCCGGGGTCGCGTTAAATCCGAAAGTTTTTCCTGGAAACGCGTTCACGCGGCAATACGTTCCGCATCAATCCAGCAAATTCAGAAAATCGGCAGGCACCAAATCCGGCCCACCGCCCGACCTCGGTGCATTTGAATTTGAGCCGGCCACGAAATGAAAGGCCAGAGCTATGGGTACGGAACGAGTTTGATGGGCTTCACGTCGGGTTCCAGCAACCACACCGTTCGGCCCTTGAAATAATCGAGCAGCTGCCGGTTTTGCGCGGCGTCCATTTCCCGCGCCCAAACCACTTTGGCACTGTCGATGTCCGCTTCGTTGTAAACCCATTCATCGTGTGGACTGTGTTTCGCCCCGTACCGGACCACGATGAGTTGCAGCCCGGCATTTTTCTGCAACCCGGCCAGCAGGTCTGCGCGCGGAAAGTTGCCTTCGCTGAACTGGGATTGCCGAAAGCAGAAGAGGAGCGTCGCGGCGAGACAGACCACGAACAGACCGCGCATCAGCGATTGGCCGACGGGTTGGCCGCGCCATTGCCAGGCGCGCAGGTGCCGCAAGGTTTGCAAGGTGAGCAGGCAGAACAGTCCGGCCACGGGTGCCGCGTAATGCGGTTGCAGCGTCCAGGTCACCTGAAACAGCGACGCGGTGAACAGCAGGCAGAGCAGCCGGGTAAAGCGCAGCCATGGATCTGCCCGCGCCGCCCGCAGGGTGAGCAGCAGCGGAAGCAGCATCACGAAACTCCAGAGATACCATTTGCCGAGGGTGAATATCTTACGTCCGCAATCGAAGGCGAATCCTGAGAGCGATTGCTGGCGCTGGTAAAAGGAAAATTCCCAGCCGTTATGAAAATCACGGATCGTTTGATGGCGGTATACCGGTTGCGGCTTTGGTTTTTGCCAGAGAAAAATGGGGGTGATGCTGTACGCGGCTTCGTGGACGGAGTAGGGCATCCGGAGGGGATTGCCGGTGACGCGGTAGTTGTAGAAACCCATCAAGGCTCCCGCCAAAACCAGCACCACGCTCGTCGGCAGCACGAGTTTTCCGAGGATAATGCGTGCTGGGGGACCCGGTTGGCGGAACATCCAAACGAGCAATGCCGCCGCCACCATAAGGCTCAAGATCAGGCCCTCGAACGGACGGCTGTTCGCCAGCACGGCTGCCCCGAGGCCCAGCAACCCGGCATCACGGACCCGGGGCCCCGCCACGATCCGGCGAAACGCGCCCAGGACGAGGGCGCCGCCGGCCATCGCGACCGCGCCACCCCAGTAACATTGGCTCCAGGTCAGCACGAGTGGATTGAGCGCGGTGAGCAGCCCGCCGAGCAACGCCCAGCGCGGCGGCAACCAGGCCAGCAGCATCCAATATATCGCCGCGCACGCGAGCGCCGTGCTGAACCAGACACCGACGATCGGGTGACCGCCCAGCACCTGGCCGGCGGCGAGCGCGAGGCCCTGTCCGGGGGGATATTTCGAGGCGTAAGTCGGCTGTTGGATGATGTGTATGCTTTCGAAGTGAACCCACATTGGATGCGGCGGATTGGTCAGGCGCCCGTGCGCGAAGGTGTCACTGGCGAGCAGGTAACTGAATTCGTCGTGAATGCCTGGTTGCGGCAGGCGCGAGATCAAGGACAGTCCGGCGCAGGCCAGCAGCGAAATCAATCCAACCAACGCCAGCGCCCATCCACGCCGTGGTGCCAGGGCCGCGAGGACCCGTTCCGCACGGCTAAACAAGGCGTTGCCTGGTCGCCGAAATCCGAAGGCAGCGAGCACCCCCAGCACCACCAATGACCACAAGAGCAGCATGTCCATCGGCGCGTAGGATTACGAAGCGCGTTCGATCTGTCGAAGCCTAAGTGGGCGCGACGAGTGGACAAATCACCGGAGCGAAAATTCCAGCGAAAATTCTAGCATTGATGAATTTTCAGTTCGCCAGTAAAACCTCCGGCTCGCGCCTGACCTGGTGCCTGAATAAATATCGAGCCGAAGCACATGACCAATCCCGAGAATTTTTCCGTGGGTGGGGCGGCCCCGCTGGAGTTGTCCGTCCTCATGCCTTGTTTGAACGAGGCGGAGACGTTGGAAGTTTGCATCAAAAAAGCGCAGAATTCGCTCCGCGAGAACCAGCTCTCCGGCGAAGTGATCATTGCTGACAATGGCAGCACGGATGGTTCGCAAGCCATCGCCGAACGGCTGGGCGCGCGGGTCGTGCCGGTGGCCAGCAAGGGTTACGGCAGCGCGCTGCTGGGCGGGATTGCGGCGGCGCGCGGCCGGTTCATCATCATGGGTGATGCCGATGACAGTTACGAATTCACGAATTTGATGCCGTTCGTCGTCAAGTTGCGCGACGGATTTGAGCTCGTCATGGGCAACCGGTTCAAGGGCGGGATCAAACCCGGCGCCATGCCGCCGTTGCACCGGTATCTGGGCAACCCGGTTTTGACTGGCATCGGCCGGTTGTTTTTCGGCTGTCCGGCGGGCGACTTTCATTGCGGCCTGCGCGGGTTCAGCAAAGCGGCCATCGACCGGCTGGAGTTGCAGACGACCGGCATGGAATTCGCCAGTGAAATGGTGGTCAAAGCCTCGCTGCAAGGCCTGCGGATCACCGAAGTGCCGACGACGCTTTCGCCCGACGGACGCAGCCGCCCGCCGCACCTGCGCAGTTGGCGCGACGGCTGGCGGCATCTGCGCTTCATGCTGGTTTACAGTCCGCGCTGGCTTTTTCTGTATCCCGGGATGTTGCTCATGCTGGTGGGGTTGGGGGCCGGGCTGTGGCTGTTGCCGGGGCCGCAGAAAGTGGGCGGGGTGACGTTTGACGTGCATACGCTGCTGTACGCCATGCTGGCCGTCCTGATTGGCTTTCAAGCGGTGGTGTTCTCGGTCTTCACGAAAATATTTGCCGTCAGCGAAGGGCTGATGCCGGAGGATCAACGGTTGAACCGGTTGTTCAAAGTAGTGACGCTCGAGGTGGGGTTGATTGCCGGGACGCTGTTGATTTTGGGTGGCTTGGCCGGCTCCATTTACGCCGTGGGTCTGTGGCGCGAGAAATCATTTGGGGACTTGAATCCGGCCCAGACCTTGCGCACGATTTTGCCGGCGGTGCTGGCGTTGACACTCGGATGCCAGATTGTTTTATCGAGCTTTTTTCTCAGCGTGCTCGGTCTGAAACGGCGATGAAACTCCCCGAACGCGTTCACGGTGGATACATTTTTCAGCGGCGCGTGCGCGTTCTCAGCCGGCGGCTGGCGAAACTCCTCCCGCCCGGTGCGCGGGTGCTGGATGTTGGCTGCGGGGATGGCTTGATTGACCACCTCATTTCGCTACAGCGCCCCGACGTGCACTTGCAGGGCATCGACGTGCTGATCCGCCAGCAAACGCACGTTCCGGTGGTGCAATTCGATGGCCAGACGATACCGCATGGCGACGCGGCGTTTGATGCGGTGATGTTCGTGGATGTGCTGCATCACACCGAGGAGCCGATGGTGTTGTTGCGCGAGGCAGCGCGAGTTGCGCGCCGGGCCATCGTCATCAAGGATCACACTCGCGACGGTATGCTCGCGGGGCCGACGCTTCGTTTCATGGATTGGGTGGGCAATGCCCGGCACGGCGTGGTGCTGCCTTACAACTATTGGCCGGCGGCTCGATGGAGGCAGGCGTTTGAAGAACTGGGCTGGGTCGCCGCGGCACGGGAAACGCGGTTGGGCCTCTATTCCTGGCCAGCCAGTTGGTGTTTTGACCGATCGCTCCATTTCGTCGCGCGCTTGGAGAAGAAAGGGTGACGCCAAGCCTTTTCCGGCCGACTGGGCCTGAATTTCTGACACCCGATTTGGCTTGGTGGGGCGGGACGCGAATTATCGCGGCAAACCCGCCAAATTGTTTCCGGCGAGTGGCTTTTGGAAAATTTTTGGAATATTTGCGTTTGCCAACCCGGATTTTTTGTGAAATACCAGAGCCGGTTGATTTGCCAAGAGCACGGACGCAGATCGGACAGTGGGTGTTACCAGCGGTGGTTACCGGTGCGTATACCCGGTGCGGTCGGCTGTCCGAAAAGTACACGAGCATAAAATATGAGAGAATTACTGAGCCGGTTTAGTTGGGATGCAATCAAGTTTAACGAGCAGGTTCTGGCCTGCATGATTGTGGTTTGGCTGGCGGTGGTCGGCTGCGCCATTTCCAGCATCAACAAACAGAATTACAGCGTCGCGCAGCGCCGGTTTTGGGTTGCCATGGTCACGTTGCTTCCGATTCTCGGCTTGCTCTGCTATCTGCCGGTCTGCTTTGATGCCAATAAGTATCCGGAGTTGTTTTTTTGGAGAAGGTCGAAATAAGATGGCTCTATGCCAAACCGATGGGGCGGGTTGGAGTCCTTGATTCAAGTTATGATTTGCCTAAAACAGGGTTGGCGTCCGGCAGTTGTTCTAGGCTTCATCCTCGTTGCCGCATCCGTGGCGTGGGCCCAAGACACAACCACCGTGAGCGGAACCAAACCGGCGGGCGAGGTCATCGGCGACACGGGGGCTCCTTACAGCGATTTATTCCGTCCTTTGCACGTGGGTGGCAGTCCCTTTCAGCCCAAGATCGGACCCGGGCAGGGAACCATCTCCGTGCCGATTCTATCCGCACCGACCTACCACATCCCATTGATCCGACGTGGCTTCCAGCCGGAAAACGCGGAACTAAAAATTGGGCGGTTTTATGTGGACATTCGCGAGTTATCTTCTTCGTTTCTGTTCAGTGACAACGTCAATGCCACGGAAACCGGACGGAAAAATGGGTATATTGGCATTGTGCGGTTGGACTTGGCGTTATTGTTTCAAGTCAATGACGGGCTGCAATTGGCGGTTGCGGGCGCGCTGGTCTATTTGCCCTTTCAAAACAAGTTTGGTGTCGCTGGATTCGGCATCACCGACCCACTGAATGTAAATTTTAATGTGGGCCCCCTCGCCCATGCACAGATTGTTTATGATTTTTTGCTGGCGGGCTGGGATATACGACTGTACGACGATTTTCGAGTAACAACTCCGCAGTATGAGGCCGGGTTGACTTTGGATCAACAATTCCAAGGCGCCAGTTTCACCAACGTTGATGTGGCCGGTCGTTATGTGTATGGGGACTCGACAAGTAGGGGGACGCGCGGCGACAATCGCTTCCGGAACGGCCGTTTGACCGAGCAGGATCTCGAGTATCACAATCTGGCTGGTTTTTCGGGCAGCAAGCTCTTGCCGACCGTGACCCGGGCCCGATTCAGCTACGAGCACGAGAACATCTGGTATACGGGCAACAACCCGAGCGCCTATAACACGCGAGACACCGGCCGGGCCTCGCTCGTTTCCGAACGTGAAAATTTACGCTTCAAGCCTTTCATTTACTATGAGACCACCACTGATAATCTGCGGAAGGGTTGGGATCACCAGCTTCGGGCAGGCGTTTTCGGTCCCGTGACCGAGAATCTGGATTTCCTCGGCGACGGAGGCTACTACTGGTCGGACGATTCCAAAGCCAACACCGCGGTCTGGAGACTCCTCCTCGGCCACACCCCTGGTCCTCTGACCTATCAATCAGTGGAATACGGCCGGACCATCACCCAACCCGACCGGAATGTGGTGGATTATGCCGCCTACCATTTGACGCATATTTTGGGGCGGGACTTGACGGGTGAAATCCTGGGTGAATGGAGGCGGTACGAAAATCTCCGGATCAACAATTCGGGCACCACCGAGTATCGGGCGGGTGCACGCCTGAGCTACCTCATCAGTCCCCGAACCGATTTTCGGGCGACCGGCCTCTACACCAAAAGAACCACGGATGCGGCCCTGGGTGCGGCGAGTGACATTTTTACCGGTCAACTGCTCTTCACCCGCCACCATTCCGCCACACTCCGCACGGAGTTATTTTACCAGTATGAACAGCGAGATTCGAGCCAGGCCGGGGACAGTTACTATGAAAACTTGGTGGTGTTGAGCATTCACAAGACCTTTTGAGCTATGGCCTCGAGGCGGCGAGCGTGCCGACCCCACGGAAATTGATTATTTATTGAAAAACCTATGAAGAGATCCTCGCCAAATTATTTCCAAATTGTCTTTACAAGATTTCCAAAATTTAGTCTTTTACCGTTGTCGTTGGTAACCAAAGGTGATTGTGGTTTGGGATTACCTGAGAACTGCGCTGTTAAAAAAATGAAAACGAATCTATTCACTTCCATTCAAGCTGTGGTGGCGGCCGTCTTTTTGGGAAGCAGCGTTGCCTCGATGGCCCAGCCAGCCGGCGCGGCGGCGGATAAAATTGACGCTTGGAAAAAAGAGCGCGAGGAATTCACCAACGCCGAGAAGTTGATGGGCCGGAAAAATGTCGGCGCCCAGTCGATCCAGAAGGAAATCGACCGTTTGACGGAGCGGCGGGGGAGCATCGACCGAGACATGCAATACGCGCGCGCCAAGCTGAATAATGCGAATACCCAACTTACCACGGCCATCAAACTTGCAGCGCAGGACGACATTGAAAAATGGCGCAGAGAAGTCGCCGCTTGGGAGAGCCGGCTCAAGTCCAATGAGTCCGAGTTGGCCAAGAACGAGTCTGACACGGAAGCCGCTTTCAAGCAGATGCAGGATAAGATGGGAGTCAGCCAGACCGACATCCTTCTGCCGGGCCAGGCGGTGCAGATTATCGTGGTGGAGGACGAATCCTTCAACGGACTTTATCAGATCCGGCGCGGCGGGTATGTTGTTTTGCCGCGGGTGGGTCGGGTGCAGGTGGCCGGCAAGGACATGGTTGGTGCTGAAAAAGTCTTGAAAGAGGTTCTGGAGGCGAATCAATTGCGGCAAGCCACGGTCATGATCGAGCGGACCGGGGGCGGCTACGAAACGGAGAGTGGCGATGTGATTTATCTCGCCGGTGAATTTTCCACGCCCGGGCCGATGCGCATTCCTGAGGGCTATTCCCCGACCTTGGTGACCATCATCTTGCGGTCGGGTGGGATGACGCGCGTCGCGGACTTGACCCACGTCAAACTCTTGCGTTTGCAAAACGGCAAGGCGTTGGTCGAGGAAGTGAACGTGCAGGCGATTTTGGAGGGCAGCGGCCTGCCGTCGGATCTGGCTTTGAATTCCGGGGATATCGTCGTGGTTCCAGCCTACTCGCCCATTGTCTACGTCACCGGGAATGTGTTACGGCCAGGTGTGTTGCAGATCTCGTCAGATGAGGCCTTGACGGCTTATTCGGCGATTTTGCGCAGCGGCGGCTTTGCGCGTTTTGCCAAAATCAAAGGGGTTTATGTGATACGTGATCACGGCCTCGGAGAGAAATCCAAAATACCGGTCAACATCAAGGATGTGCAGAAGGGCAAGATTCCCGATGTCGTGCTCACGGGATTGGATATTGTGGTGGTTCCGGAGAGTTGGTTTAGTTGGTAGAGCACAAGTATTTGGACAGCCCGCAGCGGGATCAATCCCGCTGCGGGCTCTTTAATTCACAGCCCGACAGGGAGTTCATGGTCAGGCAGACAATTGAAGACCTCCTGGCCGGCGGTTCACCGTTTTTTTGAGCCCCACCAGGCCTCCGCAATCGTGCAGGAAATGTGAAATTATGCTCGCAACATTCCGGTAGATGGTGCAATATGCCACCGCAATTGAGCATTTATTTCTAAAAAAAT
>JAYUBJ010000574.1:0-12120 GCA_043740915.1 Verrucomicrobiota bacterium | reverse complement strand
GAAATCCGGCGCAACCGGAAGGATGCCGGCCATGAGTAACCCGTCCGCGCCCCAAGACCCCCTGGCCCACGCCAGCCACGCCGAAATCATGTCCGCGTTGTTCGCCCACCTGGTCATCCAGCAAACCAACATGGCGATGATGCTGCTGGGCAAGGTTCCGCATCCCCAAACCGGCGAGACCATCCAGGATTTCGAATCAGCCAAAATGTTCATCGACCAATTGGAAATGCTCGAGGTCAAGACCAAGGGCAACCTCGACAAGCAGGAGGAACATCTGTTGAAACAAAGCCTGATGGCGCTGCGCATGGCATTCGTCGAGGTGATCGAGGGCCCAGCTCCGACCGCACCGGCAGCCTCGCCCGCCGCCCCCGCCGTGGAACCCGCCCAGCCGGCGGAACCCTCCGCGCCTGCCAGCACCGCCCCCACCGCCGCCACGCCGCCGCCAGTGACTTCGAATGAAGCGGAGTCCCAGAAGAAGTTTTCCAAGAAATATTAGCGGCTCGGTGCCCTCAGCGCACGGATCGTTACATTCGCACCAAACCGCTCTGCCCGCTCGGCGGTTCTTACTCCTTAAACGCCATCAGCACGAATCCGACGTGCTCGAAAAGCGCCGCCCCTGATTTCCACACCATTTAATCGGTAATCCATCTTTCACTTTCGCCTTTCCCCCCGAAAAGCGCCGGAGCACCAGCGCACTCCAAAACCTGGCGGACGTTCGTGGCACCGCTGAACCGCGCGCCAGCGTCTTGGACTCCCCGACAGCGGCTGTCGGGGCGCTTTGTTGCGCGAGCGATGGAATGAGGGCTGTCGTATTGGAAGAAAACGCGCCTCATCCAGAGGTCAACCGCCAGGGTGGTGTGAGCGAGGAACTTCCAACCGCCCTTACCCGTTGCAACAAAACCATAGCACCGTTTCCCCCGGCTCATTCTCCGTCACCCTATTTCAACTTCTCACCCGCGAGTTGGATCCCCGCATCCTTGCGCAGCTTTTGATAATAAACAGGCAATTGCACCTCCAATTCCTGCCGTTGCAACGCCTCTTTGATTTTGGGCGCCGCCTCCGCCAGGGTCACTTTTTTCTTGGGCAGGATCTCATGCAGCTTGATGATGTGATAACCGTATTCCGTGGCGACCAGATCGCTGATTTGATCGGGCTTCATGGTAAAGGCCGCCGCCTCGAATTCCGGGGGCATCTGGCCGCGCGCAAAAGTGTAGGTTCCCCCATTTTCCTTGGCGCGCGGATCGTCCGAAAATTCCTTGGCCAGCTTGGCGAAGTCCGCCCCACCTTTGATGTCCGCCAGCAATTTTTCCGCCGCCTTCTTCTTCGCTTTTCTCTGGTCGTCCGGCAAATCCTGCCTGGTGGCCGGGTCTTTGAGCGACACCAGAATATGCGTGATGCGCAGCGATTCCGGCTGCTCAAAGCGCGGGCCGTTTTCCTCGTAAAACTTCTTCGCCTGCGCGTCTGTGACGGTGATCTTCGCTCTCAACTCGCGGTTCAACACCTCTTCGCAGGTGGCTTGCTCGGAAAGCCGGTCGGTCACCTGCTGCAGGGTCTTGCCCGCCGTAAGCAGTTGGCGCTTGAACGCCTCCTCCGAACCCGCCGTCTGCTTCGAGCCGTTGATGATTTTGGTGGCCAATTCCTTCCCCATCACCTTGTCCGCCTCGGTGGCGCGCAGCATCAGCAGCCGGGCGAAGATCAACCGCTCCACGATGTCCGCCTCCACCAGGGCGCGCTTGTCTTCCGGCACGGTCTGCCCGTTCGCCGCCAGGTTTGCCTTGTAATCCGTGAAGGAGTCGTCGATCTGACTCTGCTTGATCTCCACCCCTTTGCCCTTCGCCACCACCTCGTCGGCAAACAATTTCTCCAACGGCACTGCCGCCTTCGGACGTTTGGGGGCGTCCGGGGCGACGGCTCCCTTGGGCGTGGCCGGCGCCTTGGGTTCGGCGGCACCCACTCCGAACGCCAGTGACAAAATGCCCGCGCCGATGATTTTGCAATAAATCGTTTTCATAACACAGTTTGCCGGCACGCCCTCACAATTTCACGACGCGCACGTTGCTGATGTCCGGATCTTTTTGAATCTCCGCCAGCAATTCCGCCGGCGGCACGCTGTCCAGATTCAAGACCGTCAAGGCCTGGCCACCGGCCTGTTCGCGGTTGAGACTCATGCTGGCAATGTTCAGTTTATACTTGCCCATCAAAGTGCCGATGTAACCGACGATGCCCGGACGGTCCTTGTTGTTCATCAGAAACAACACGCCCTCCGGCACGATTTCCACCGGCGCGCCAAACAGGCGGACGATGCGCGGCTGCTGCCGCGCGCCAAAAAACGTGCCGCCCGCGGAAATTTTTTGCTCGCCAGAATAGACGCTGACATGCAGCCACTCATTAAAATCGGTGGCTTCGTTGGACTTGATCTCTTCCACCAGCAGGCCCAGCGATTGCGCCAGCGACCGGACGTTGACCTGGTTGACATCCTTGCCGCCGGCCATTTCCAAAAAACCCTTCAGCACAAAACGCGTGACCGGATCGGTCGGCACCTCGGCCGCCTTTCCGCCATAAGTCACCACCAGCCGGTCGTTGCGTTTGGGCGCCAGTTGCGCCAGCAGCCGCCCCAGCTTCTCGCCCAAACTCAAATACGGCTTCACCAGCGCGTAGGTCTTCGCGTCCAGATTCGGCATATTGACGGCATTGCGCACCACGCCGTTCAACAAATAATCGCCGATCGCCTCCGCCACCTCGATGCCCACGTTCTCCTGCGCCTCATCGGTGCTCGCGCCGAGATGCGGCGTCATGATGATGTGCGGGTTCGTCCGCAACGGCGAATCCTTGGCCAACGGCTCGACTTCATACACGTCGAGCGCCGCGCCGCCGCACTGGCCGCTGGCAATCGCCGTCAGCAGGTCGCCCTCGTCCACGATCCCGCCGCGGGCACAGTTGATGACGCGCACGCCCTTTTTCATTTTCGCAAAGGCCGCCGTGTTGATCATCCCCTTCGTCTCCTCGCTCATCGGCATGTGCACGGTGATGAAATCCGCGCGGGCATAAAGTTCGTCGAGCTGTTCGACCAACTCGACCTGCATCTGCTTGGCCCGGGACAACGCCAGATACGGATCGTATGCCAATACGCGCATACCAAATGCAATCGCGCGCCGGGCCACCTCGCCACCGATGCGGCCCATCCCCAGGATGCCGAGCGTCTTGCTGTAGAGTTCCACGCCGCTGAACGCCTTGCGGTTCCACTCACCACTTTTCATCGACATGTGGGCCTGCGGAATCTTGCGCGCGAGGGCCATGAGCATCGAGAAGGTCAACTCCGCCGTCGAGATGGTGTTGCCGCTCGGCGTGTTCATCACGACGATCCCGCGCTGCGTGGCGGCCTCCACATCCACGTTGTCCACGCCCACGCCCGCGCGGCCAACCACGCGGAGTTTGGGCGCCGCCGCGATCACCGCGCGCGTGATTTTCGTTTCGGACCGGACCACGATCGCCTCCGTCTCCGCCACCAGCGGCAGCAACTCGGCTTCGGACAGGCGCTTCTCCAGCACCGTCACCTTGAAGCGCGTCTCCTGCTGAAACAACGCAATGCCTTTCGGCGAAATCGGATCACAAATCAACACGTTCATAAAACAGGCCGCGCAGTCTAGGGAAAGGGGTTCCCCAGGTCAAATACTCAAACGGGCATCAGAACGCCCACCCCGATTCCAGTCCGCCAGCAACGGGGGCGGTGCCCCGGTCGTAGCGCAGATTGTCAATCTGCGCTCCACCGGTGCCCGCCTCAATCTGAACTGCGCCGGCGCCACAATTCGCGCGCCTGCTGCCAATCGTCGGGCGTGTTCACATTGAACAATTCTTTCGCTCGACCGGCCGCGGGACGAAGCGATCCGGCGCGCAGTGCCCGGGCCAATGCTTGCAACGAAAATTGTTTCCTGCCCAATTGCCGTTCGACCACCGGCAGACACTCGCGCCGGAGCAAAAATGGAAAACCCACCCCGCGCTCTCCCCGGACGAACAGGGCCCGCGTGTCGGCGCTAAAATTGCGGAGGGCACGGCGCAACAATTCCGTCGAAATAAACGGCGTGTCGCAGGAAAGAAAAAGAGTCCCCGCCGCGGGGCAGGTCAGGAGCGCGGTGTGGATGCCGCCGAGCGGACCGCAACCCGGAATTAGATCCCGCCGAATTACGCGCACCGGGAGGCCGAGCTCCTTCGCTCGAGCGCGGACGTGTCCAAGCAAGGTGCGACCGCCCAATCGCAGCGCGGCCTTGTTGCGTCCCATCCTCGAACTCGCGCCACCCGCCAGGATGCAGACCTCGCAGGACATCGCGATGGGCACGACGGAGAGCATGGGCGTTTTCTGGATCATTTGCCTGATATAGCCGCAAGCGAAGGGTGCCGCGCCAGCCTGCGTAATTCATATTGCACGAGCAGGTGTCAGGCAGGTGTCGGCAGGTGTCAGTTCTCACTTTTGACACTTTTGGTGGGATGTGACGGCCAGGCCGGCCCACCGGACCGCCTCCGCCTATTCGATCAGCACGCCGGCGCGGCGCATCTGCTCGAGGGCGTGCTCGCCATCCCCGGCTTGCAGGTTGACGGCGCGGCAGCCGGCCGTGACGACATGCGTGCGGAAACGGAGGTCGCGGCAGTCGAGCGCGGTGAATTTCACGCAGTAATCCGTCGCCAGACCGACGATGTAAACGTCGTCCACCTTCTGGTCCTTCAAATAATCCCCGAGGCCGGTGTCTTTGCGGTGGCCGTTGTCAAAGAGCCCGCTGTAACTGTCCACTGCCGGATCGGTGCCCTTGCGGAAAATCCGGGCGATTTTGGCGATGTGCAGGCCCTTGACGAATTGCGCGCCCACGGAGTCTTGGACGCAATGGTCCGGCCAGAGGATTTGCGTCAGCCCATTGAGGCTGATGACCTCGCCGGGACTTTTTCCCGGATGATTGGAGGCGAAACTGCCGTGGTTGGCGGGGTGCCAGTCCTGGGTCGCGATAATCAACTCAAATTTCAGTTGCAGGGCATTGATCACATCCACCACCTGGTCGCCCTCGGGGACGGCCAATGATCCGCCGGGAATGAAGTCGTTCTGGACATCGACGATGATCAAGGCTTTTTTGGTCATACGTTCCATTTCTTCCGCGGGGAGTCGGGTTTGATTTCAAACGCGAACCCATTCTCCTGCATTTTTTGGAATTTCTTTTTGTCGAATTTGTAGAGCTTGGCGGGGCGGCCCGGCTCGGTGGTGTCAAATTCGTTCAACGGAGTGACGATGCCGGCGCCGAGGATTTTCTTGCGGAAATTGCGCTTGTCGAGCGGGCGTTCCAGGATCAGCTCGTACACTTTCTGCAGTTGCGGCAGTTTGAATTTGACCGGGAGCAGTTCGAAGATGATCGGCGCATAGACGACCTTGCCCTGCAGCCGCTGGATCGCCATGTTCATGACGGTCGCGTGGTCGAAGGCCAGTTTGGGCAGCTTGTGGGTGGAGAACCAGCAGGCATTGAGGGCGTCCGATCCGGCGCGGATGGCGTGCTCGCTCAATTTGACGAGGGAATAATACGCCACGCTGATGACGCGTTCACGCGGGTCGCGCTTGGGTTCGCCGAAAGTGTAGAGCTGTTCGAGGAACACTTTTTCGACGCCGGTTTCCTCGTTGAGTTCACGCAACGCCGCGGCGTCGATGCCCTCGTCGATCTCGACGAACCCGCCCGGCAGCGCCCAGCAGCCTTTGTGGGGTTCCGCGTTGCGCTGGATGAGCAGCACCTTCAATTCTTCTTCGTGGAGGGCGAAGATGATGCAGTCCACGGTGACGGCCGGGTGCGGGTATTGATATGTGAATGGCATAATTCTGACGGTTAAAAATGTTTCAAGTTTTTTGCCGGGGTGGAGCGGGCACGCCTTGCCCGCCCAACTCCGCCAGTTCCCGCGTGTAGCCGCCGGACAAGATGGGAAAGCGGCACCAAGTTTTAGGATCCAGGTTTTCGTCGTCGAGATGGAACGATGGGGCGTACCGCTCCCGTTTCCACTGGTTGCGGCACCAAAGATTGAAGAACCGTTTGATCCAGACTTTTAATTGTTCGGTGGAATATTGCGGGAAGCCAAGTTGCATCTGCTGCAATACCTCCACCGGACTCAGCTTGTTGAGAATCGCCGCGCGCTCGATTGCGTCGAGCAATTCGTACGGCATCAAATCATCCTCGTCTGTTTGTTTGTCGCCGGGCGGCCGCAATTCGGCAGTGGGCGCCTGCCCGTTGACCTGGCGCAAGAATGGAAACGGATGCGCGCCGTGCGGGCCGGTCTGCTCCATCCAACGCAACCAATGGCGGAGAAATGCCTTGTCGATGCCCGCAATGGGCGACAACCCGCCGCTGGTGTCGCCGTCCATCGTGGCGTAGCCGACGGCGGCCTCCGAGCGGTTGCTCGTGGAAACGAGCAGCGCGTTCTTCATGTTCGCGAGCATCCAGACGCTCGGGGAACGGACGCGGGCCTGGATGTTCTGCAGCACCACGTCGTCCTGCTTCCAGGTCAGCCGGCGGCCCACCGATTTCTCGATCATGCTGATGTATTGATGCACGACGGGCGCGATGTTGAGCTCGTGAAATTCCGCACCGACGCCCTCCGCCACCGCGCGGGCGGCGTTCCGCGTGACCTTGCCGCTGTTGTCTGAGGCCTGATAAACGCACGTCAACAAATGGCGCATCGTCTCGCCCACGGCGTTCTTGGGCGTCAGCTTGCCGGTGCGCGGCAGGTAGGGCGCCTTCTGGTAAAACCCTTCCGCTCCCAGTTCGTCGATGCCGAACTTGACCATCAAATGTACCAGGCAGGAAATCGCCGCTGAATCCGCGCCGCCGCTCAACGAAATCACAAACCCGTTCGACCGGCTCTTCCGCATGTAGTCAAACAACCCCAGCGCTTCGGCCCGCGCGAATTCTTCCTCCTTCACGTTGGCGCCGGTTTCCCAGTCGGCGACGTGCAGTGCCTCCGCTTGCGGCGCGATGGCCGGGTAGGCGAACTCGCGCACCAGACAGTTCTTTACGCCTTCTTCGAGGTTCGGCTTGAAACTCGCCGTGCGGGCTTGGCTCATGCGCGTCGCCTCCACGTCCACGATGGCGGTGGTGATGTGGCGGTCGGCGAAGCTGAAGCGCGGCCCCTGGCCGATCAGGCGCCCTTGGGTGGCGATGATTGCGCCGCCGTCGTAAATCACGCGGCCGGCGTCGTTGCCCAGGAGGTTGGCATAAATATAACTGACGCCAAACGCGCGCGAGCCTTCCTGGACGAAGCGTTTGCGCACCTGCTGCTTGCCGAACGCGAAATGCGACGCGCTCGGATTCAAAATAATGTCCACGCCCTTGAGCGCCAGTTCCGAGCCAGGCCGCGTGGAAACCCAGGCGTCTTCGCAAATCTCAAAACCGATCGTCACGCCGCCGCAATCGTAGTAGAGGTCGCCGATGGGAATTTCCCTGCCGTTGGCGCGGAGCGTGCCAGTGAGCTGGCGCGGCCACGGTTTGAAGAAGCGCGGCTCGTAATGGATGCCGTCGCCGGCGAGATTTTGTTTGGCGGTGAGCCCGACGATCTTACCGTCCATCGCGAGGCAGGCGCAGTTGAACAGCGCCTTTTGATGGAACACGGGCAGGCCGATGGCGACGATGATGCCCTTGGTTTCCGGCACAATTTCCTGCAAGACCTCCCAGGCAATCTTATGCACGCCGGGAGAGTGGAACGCGTCTTCGCAGCCGTAACCAGTGATGGCCAACTCCGGCAGGCAGAGAATCGACACGCCCTGGGCGCGGGCTTCGCGGACGGCACCGACGATGTTTTGCTGGTTGTGCTCCCACGCCAACGCCGTCTGATTCAGGATGGCCGCGCCGACTTTGATCAGCTTCATAGGCTTCCCTTCAGGTAATCGGTTAGCATGCCAGCGACCGACTCTACATGAATCCGCTCCCGGGGCAACCCCAGAACGTTTGGGTGCGTGTCCGTGCAGGCAATGCCGTCCAACAGGCCGGTGGCGGTGATCCGGGAAAGGGCGTCGCCGGGAAAAATGCCGTGCGTTGCCACGGCGAATACCTGCTTCGCGCCCGCCTCGCGATAAGCCTGGGCGGCTTGGAGCAGCGAACTCCCGGTACGAATCATGTCGTCGTAAATGACCACGCGCTGGTGGTTCACCGTGGCGCTGACACCCGTGATCTCGGTGCGCTCGCCATCAAGCCGACGCTTGTAAACGAAGGCGGTGTCGACGCCGATTTCGCCGGCGAGCGACTCCACCCATTTAGCCCGCCCCGCGTCAGTGCAGGCGAGCACGAACGATTTGCCACCGAATTGCCGCACCAGTTTCCCAATCAATTTTTTGGCGTAAAGGTGAACCGGCCGGATGCCGTCTTCAAAGTAATGCGGCAGGCCCGCGTTGTGCAGATCGACGAGCACCAGCCGGTTGCCAAACGTCGCGGCCGGAATGGAGGACAACAATCTTGCGCGGGTTTTGGCCGTGACCACTTCGCCCGGCTTGACCGCGCGTTCCATGGTCGAGTAGCCGAAATATGGCATGACCAGCGTGAGGCTGCGCGCGCCGTATTTTGCCAGGGCGCAGGAAAGGTCGTAGATTTCCAACGTGTCGCTGTCCGCGATGGTGCCGCCTACCAGCACGATGTCCCGGCCGCTTACGTCGTCCCGGATGCGCTGATACCGTTCGCCGTCGGGAAATTCCTTCCGCTCCAGCCCGCCGCGCGTGCCGAAGCCGCGGTGCAAAATCGCGTCCGCCAGATACCGGTAGGCGGGCGTCGCGAACACGATGGGCCGGGTGGATTTCATGCCTTGAATCCGCGGGCCTGCAAAATCAACTCGGTCTTCAAATCGTGCAGTCCTTCTTCGAGGCCGACGGGATATTCGTGCGGATGAACGAACCGTTTGATGGTCGGGTGCAACTGCCGTTGTTGCGCCAGCGCGTACTCGCGAATTTGCGGCAACGGTTGCGGCTCGTACACCGGCTGCCCGGCGCGAAACACCGGCACCAACAAATCCGTGTGGCGGGTGTCGGTCGTGATTTTTTTCCGCCGCGTGACGTCGTTGTGGTCAACGATCGTCGGCTCCGGGGTGATGCCCAGCTCGACGTCGTAAATCATGTCGGCGAGGAACAGGCCGTCGTGATGGAAGCGTCGGACCTGCTGGATGCCGGGCGTGGAAATCTTGATGGCTTGTTCGGATAATTTAATTTTGCGTTGCCACGGTTGGCCGGGCTCCCGCACTGCGGCCAGCTTGTACACGCCGCCCAGCGCCGGCTGGTCGTAGGCGGTGACCAGCTTGGTGCCCACGCCCCAGATGTTCACTTGCGCGCCCTGTTCCTTCAGGCTTTCGATGATGTGCTCGTCGAGATCGTTGCTCGCCACGATGGCCGCGTCGGGGAACCCGCCGGCATCAAGAATCTTGCGCGCCTCGATGCTCAAATATGCCAGGTCGCCGGAATCAAGCCGGATGCCCGCGAGTTGGAAGCCGCGTTCGCGCAATCGCACGCCGGCCTTCACCGCATTCCGCACCCCCTCGAGCGTGTCATAGGTGTCCACGAGAAAGACGCAGTTGTTCGGCATTGCGTCGGCGTAAGTTTCAAACGCCTCGAGTTCGGTGTCGAAGGACATGATCCAACTGTGCGCGTGCGTGCCTTTGACGGGGACGCCGAACAATTTTCCGGCGAGGACATTCGACGTGGCGGCGCAACCACCGACATGGGCCGCCCAGCTTGCGGCCATCGCGCCGTCCATGCCCTGCGCCCGGCGCAAGCCGAACTCCAGCACCGGCTCGCCGCGCGTGGCCTGGCAGACGCGCGCGGCCTTGGTGGCGACGAGCGTTTGGAAATTGATGATGTTGAGCAGCGGGGTTTCGAGAATCTGGCACTGGATGATCGGCCCGCGGAGGCGCACCAGTGGCTCGTGCGGGAACGCCACCGTTCCTTCCGGCAACGCATCGACATCGCAAGTGAAGTGAAGGTCGCGCAGGTAATCGAGAAAGCCGGGTTCAAAGAGCGGTCGGTGGTCATTGCCGCGCAGCCCGGCGAGGAACGCCAGGTCGTCTTCGGCGAAACGAAATTCCTTCAAGTAACCGATCAGGTAACTCAGGCCGCAGGCGACACCGTAGCCGCCCTTGAAAGGATTCTGCCGGAAGAACAGGTTGAAGACCGCCTCTTTTGATTGCGCGCCGGATTTCCAATAGCCATAGGCCATGGTCAACTGGTAGAGATCCGTCGCCAGCGACAGGCCGTCACGATACAGTTTGCGCAGGACGCTCATGGGGCGGGTGACCTGTTGGACAGCATTGCCATCTATTTGTGTCGAGGAAACACTAATTACCGGGGTTTGTCCACGATTGTTTCGGGTGAGGTGCCGGGGTGGCTGCCTGACGGTCGCGGTTCGACACGGCTCTCGAAGGCAACCAGAGCGGACCGCGGCTGTGTCCTGCCCGCGCGGGACCAGCCGCAGCGCGTCGAAGAGGTCGGACGCATTGGGTATTCGCCGCTGGCTCGCCGGGCCACGCTGCTGCGGCCGATCCCGCGCGGCGCGGGACACAGCCGCGGTCCGGGGACTGTGGGCGGCTGTGCCCAACCTCCACAGCCAGCCAACACTTGCATTCCCGCCGTGACCGTTCCATTGTCGGCTTGAATTTATTGGCGCGGGGCGGGTTTTTCGCCGGTCGCCATTCCTAAAAACATTATGTCGTCCGAATCCGAAACGGATCTTGAGTTGCACTTTTTGCCCGCGTGGGCCAAGCAGTCGCCGGAAGTAAATCGCTACGCCAAATACGAAGGCGGCGAGGACCGGCCTGCCCGTGGCCGGGATGATCGCGGTCGCAGTGGCGGCCAGCGGGATCGTGCGCCGCGCCGCGACGGCCCCGGTGGCGACCGTCGACCGTCCGGCGGGCAATCCGGTGGTCGATCCGGCCCGCCGCGGCGCGATCGGGGTTACGAACCGCGCGCCGAGCAAGCGCGTCGCAGCGAACCGCCGGCCGAGTTGCCGGAAGTCAATCTGACCCTTCTGCCCGAGGAAAAAGGCGTGGAAGCGTTGGCCCGGCAGATCAAATTGACGGGGCGGGCCTACCCGTTGTTCGACATCGCGCATCTGGTTTTAAACAAGCCGGAGCGGTATCATGTGGTCTTCAGCGTGGTCAAGAAGCCCGGCGGCCAGATTGCCCAGCCGTTGTTCGTTTGCAATCTCGATGAAACCCTCTGGCTAAGCGAGGCAGAGGCGGTCAGTCACGTCTTGAGCCGCCATTTCGCCACGTTTTACCAAGCGGAGCGCACCGCGACGGAACCGCCAAAAGGCACGTACACTTTTGTCGCGCAGTGCGGCATGAGCGGCATCATCCTCGGCCCGCCGAACTATCACGATTACCAGAAGAAACTCCACCAATTGCATGCCGAGCGTTTCGCCCGCCTGCCGTTCGAGGCGTTCAAGGCGCGCGTCAAGATCGTGAAAGACGAGGCCGTGGTGAAGAAATGGCTCGAGGATCAAAGTTTCAAAACGGAATACGTTTGTTTGAACCTGCCCGAAACGATCCGGCTCGCCAGCCGCGAGGAAGTGGAAAGGCATTTCCGCGAAACGCATCTGGCCAACATCATCAAGCCGGTGGAGAAACACACTCTCAACGGTGCGGTGTCCCAGCGGCTGCCTTCGCCCGTCCTGCGGCAGCTGCTCCACCGCGCGTGGGACGATCAGATGCGGTTCCCGCTGGCCGTCGTGAATGTGTTGAGCCAGCAGTTCGCTTCGCACGGGCTCCAGTTTTTCAAGGTCAACAAGACCGTCACGCATGCCGCGGTGGCGCGGCCGCATTTCCTCGACGTCAACACCACGCCGGTGTCCACGGGGATCAAACGGATCATTGAATTCATCAACGCCACCCCCAAGTGCAACCGGCGCAAAATCCTCGCCGCCCTGGCGCCCGCGCCCGTGCCGGCTCCCGTGGCTGTCGCGCCCGAAGCCGCCGCGGCGGGTGCGCCCGCTCCCTCAACAGCGGCGACCGAGCCGGCTGCCCCCACGCCCGAGCAATCCGCGTTGATTGGTGATTTGCACTGGCTGATTCACCAGGGGCATGTCATCGAGTTTGCGAATGGTTTGGTGGAAACCGCCAAAGCGCCGTTGC
>JAYUBJ010000573.1:0-3811 GCA_043740915.1 Verrucomicrobiota bacterium | reverse complement strand
GGCTCCAACGCCGGCAACGATTATTCCCTTTTTCCGGCGCCCTGGTTTCACCGTTTTCAATCCAACTTCGCCGCATCACGAAGCAAGCGGATTAGCGTCTCCGCAGGCCGAGGCTGGGCACACGCATCGGTTAATTCGATGCCCGCTACAAGTTTATCAATTAACCCATTTCGCCGGTGACCGCTAAGGTCGCGGCATGAAAACCAAACGTGGCTCATTTTTAGTCCGGCGGGAACTCTGGGGTAGCGGGCTGGCCCTGGCTCTGTTAGTCGGTGCCGAGGCTTGGATGGTGTGGCAGGTCGGGCGCGATTGTTCCCCAGCCGTCTCTACCTGCGAATCTACCCCTGGCGTCGGAGTCGCAAATGAATTCATGGTGTTCAACTGAAAGGCACATCAATGAATGAAGCTGATCGTTCGGAATGGGCGCTACTGCAAGAGCGACAGCGGGCGTTGGAATCTCAACTGAAGTCGGCGGCCGCCGAACTGGAGCAACTGCGCGTCCGCATCGATCATTTTTCCAGCCCGACAAAAGTAGCGGTTGTCTTGGAGACGTCGGAGATCCGGTTACCCGAGGTTGCGCCGGCAGCCATGTCATTTGCCGGTCAGACCTTGCCGGCGCTCCTGAGCGTCAGAGAAATCCCCCCCCCGCAACCACCGCCGATTCCGCCTTTCGTTCCGTCCATGTTCGCGCCAGTCGCCGCTCCCCGAACGGCCGCGCAAGTCAAACCTCTGAATCTTCATTGCCCCGGTTGCTCTCAGGAAATCTCGTTGAATGAGTCCTTGGTGGGAACGCAGGTTGGCTGTTCGTATTGCGGCAAAGTCTTCACCGTGATGGGATCCGCCGTGGTGCCCGAACCGACGGTCAAAACACCAAACATGGCCACCACTTTGACCGCCCACCGTGCTCCGCCGCCGCTTCACGAGCCGGCGCCGGCGCCCGCCAAAGAATCGTCCTTTGAAATGCGGCTCGGCAAATTCGGACTGGTACGCGTGGGCATATTTTTGATCCTGACCGGCCTCGTTTTCCTGGCGAATCTCGCGTACCAAAAATATATCCCCCAATTGGGACCGGCGGGCAAGGTCACCCTGCTCTATCTCGCCAGCGGACTGTTGCTGGGCGCGGGCGCGTGGTTGCAACGAAATCAGAAAAAAGAATCGCTGAAGAATTACGCGCAAGTCCTCTTCGCCGGCGGCTTGGCGGCGGTCTTTTTCACCACCTACGCCGCACATCACATCACCAATTTGATAGTGATCGAAAGCGCTGTCATGGATGGGCTGCTCCTCCTCGGGTGGACCGGCTTCATCGTCTGGCTCGCCGACCGGCAAAAATCCGAAGTGCTGGCGCTGTTCGCCATCGGGCTGGCTTATTACACCGCGATCATCACGGACATCGGGCTGTTCACGCTCTATGCGAACCTCGTGCTGACCGTGGCGGCGGTCTTTTTCCTCGTGCGCAACCGCTGGGCGACGGTTTCGTTCGCGAGCCTGGCCGCCACGTATGTGGGCTTTGCTTTTTGGCGTTTCATTCACCAAGGCGACTGGCGCTGGGACCAGCGGACGGAGGAGTTGTTCCTTGGCAATGTGTTCCTGACTGGCTACTGGATTCTGTTCACCGCCGCCGCGTTCCTTTCGCGCAGCGAGAAATTATCCGGCGTCCCGCGCGCTTTGTTCGCGAGTTTGAACAATGGCGCTTATTTCGCACTCGTGATTCTTTCGATGCTCCACGTGAACCACGGCAACTTCTGGAAATTCTCCCTCGGCTTCGGTGCGGTGCTGCTGGGTCTGGCGCTGCTCGCGCGGCGGGCCCTGGCCGACGAGGCGGAACTCCGGAATGCCTATCTCACCCAGGGGCTGCTGTGGGTGACCGTCGGTTTCATCGCCTATTTCACCGGGCTGAAACTCGCCTTGGTGCTCGCGGCGGAGAGCGTCGTCTTGTCCCGGCTCGCGCGGGCGCGGAACAATTCACTTTTGCGCGCCGGCGCTTTCATCACGGCGGCGCTGGCCGTCGCCTGGGGTTTCGCCGGAATGAAAAAGGAAATGGCGGAGCTGTGGCTGGGAACCGCCGTGGGCGCGTTGTTGATCTTCAATGCCTGCGGCACGCGGCGGCACGCGGCCCCGCCCAACGAAAGCTCGGGTTTCGCCGCGCTCGCCTTGTTGATGTGGCTGGTGACGACGTGGGTGAATTGCCCGCCCGAATGGCTGGGCCCGGTGCTGGCGTGCGAAGCCGTGTTGTTCACCGGCTCATTTTATCTCTTGAAAGTGCGCGCCCTCACGCTGTTCGGCCAGGGCTACCTCGTGCTCGCCCAGATTTTCTGGCTGGTCGAAACCTTGTCGACAAATCCGGGGCGGCCCTGGTGGAACCCGGCGGTCATCATCACCGCCACGCTGGTAATCAGCCATTGGTGGCAGCGGCAAACCGCGTTGGACACAAACCGCGAAACCCGCAACCACTTCCAAGCCGTCTTCGCCCTGGCCGTCGTGGGCATTCTGTTTTTCTGGCTGCATCCCACCTTTGATCCGGCGGTCTGGCTGGCCTTCACCAGCCTGTTGGCGGTCGGCATCACGCTCTACGGTCTCGTGACGCGCGCCTGGTTCCTGGCGGTCTGTGGCCAGTTCTTTCTAATCGTCAGCGGCTGGGAATTTGTCCGCCAGCTTTTGACCGGCAAGCCGGAATGGTATTTCGCCCTCGCTCCGCTGGCGGCCCTGCTCACGCTGGCCTTTGTCGCCGCCAGTTGGTTCGAGCGCCAGGCCGACACCAAGACGGAAACCGGCGAAACAGTCCTGCAGGTGGGCCAGCTCTATCGCTGGGTGGCGGTGGCCATGTCGATCTGGTGGGTGCTGGAATACATTCCGGCGCCTGAACAATGCTGGGTGCTGTCACTCACGGGTGCGCTGGTCTTCCTCGTGGCCGGCTGGCGTCGTCAGGCAGAGGGCCTGCTTCAAAGTGCGGTTTTTTTTGCGACGGAGTTGGGCTTGTTTCTGTGCTTGCCCGCGCGGGATCTTGCAAGCGTCTCTTGGCCCAACTTGCTCGCGATTCTGGTCCTGCCGGCGTTGCAACAACTGGCCCGCCGCCGGCCCGATAGGTTCGCGCTCCCGCCGGAATTTCACGCTGCCCTGATTCTACCCGGCGGCGCCTGGCTCTGGCTCTACCTCTCCCGCGGGGTCGTGCTGGCGGCCGCCGGCAATTTCTATCTCACCGCTTCCTGGGCTGCCCTGGCACTGGTGATTTTTGCGGCCGGCTTTGGCTTGCGCGAACGGCTCTATCGCTGGTTGGGCCTGTTCATCCTGGCTGGCGCGCTTGGGCGGATCGTCTTGTTGGACGTTTGGCGGCTGGAATTGCTGTATCGCGTCCTCAGCTTTATGGCGCTCGGCATCGTGCTGCTCGTGCTCGGTTACATTTACAACCGCTACGAAGAAAAAATCAAACTGTGGCTCTAGCCGACTGCTTCGTGGATTATTCTCTATATTTTTGAAATTGGCATTAAGCCTGCTATCGTCATTGTGCGTTTCGTAAAAGGCATTCTGTAAGCGAGGCAGCCCTATTGACATAATCCGCCGTTTACGCTGATCAGGACGCAAACAGAGAAAGCAAACATATGAAAATGCAAACCTCCCGCCAGTCCGGCTTCACCCTCGTGGAAATCATGATTGTCGTGGCCATCATCGGTCTGTTGGCCGCGATCGCGATCCCCAACTTCGTGAAAGCCCGCGCCACGGCGCAAAAGAACTCGTGCATCGCCAACCTCAAGCAGATGGATGGCGCCAAGCAGCAGTGGGCCGTGGAAATGAAGCAGGCGGCAACGGCGACGCC
>JAYUBJ010000572.1:0-12157 GCA_043740915.1 Verrucomicrobiota bacterium | reverse complement strand
TGAGGCCTTCGATCCTGCTGTGGAGAAGAACATGGAACTTCGGGCGATGGTCGAAAGAATGGAGACGTCCGAATACGTTCCGTTCGGCTACGAGAGTCCACCAGCGCTATCGCGAACAGACGTTGCGCAAATTCGTTTTGACTTGGCGTGGGGATCCATCCTGCCCCACTTCCCAAAAGAACTCATCATCGAGGTGGGTCCATGGATGCCAAGCGCCAATGCGGTCTACAATTGGCGCGGGCTAACTCAGAAACAAATCTGTTTCACCAAACGGGATTCAGGGTGGACGCATCTCACCCAGAATGTCACGGGATGCGGCATTCCCAACACTAACGTTTGGAACCTATTGAAGGATTACTCACCGATCGATTTCCGTGCCTATGGCAAAGCCTTTTGACTTCCTCGTTCTCGGCAGCGGCATCGCGGGGCTGACCTTTGCGTTGAAGGTTGCCTCGCGAGGCAAGGTGGCCATCGTCACCAAGAAAAATCGCGCCGAGTCGAACACGAACTACGCGCAGGGCGGCATCGCCGCGGTGACCTCCAAGGAAGATTCGTTTGAGATGCACGTGCGCGACACGCTCGAGGCCGGCGCCGGTTTGTGCAAAGAAGCGGTGGTGCGCGAGATCGTCGAGGAAGGGCCAGAGCGCATCGCGGAGTTGATCGAGTTGGGTATGCGTTTCTCGGAACGCGAAAATAACGGCGCCAAGGAACTGGATTTGACGCGCGAGGGCGGGCATTCCAAGCGGCGCATTCTCCACGCGAAGGACGTGACCGGCCGCGAGATTGAGCGCGCGCTGCTGGCGGCGGTCGCAGCGCAAGCGAATATCCAGATTTTCGAGAACCATATCACCATCGATCTCATCACCACCCAGAAGCTCGGCTATGTGGGCGCCAATCGGTGTCTGGGTGCTTATGTGCTCGACAAGAAAACGCGGGTGGTCGAGACCTTTGCCGCTGACACCGTGCTGCTGGCCACGGGCGGTTGCGGCAAGGTTTATCTCTATACGACGAATCCGGACATTGCTACCGGCGACGGCGTGGCGATGGCCTATCGCGCCGGCGCGGCGGTCGCGAACATGGAATTCATCCAGTTTCATCCGACCTGCCTTTACCATTCCAAGGCGAAGTCATTTCTCATCAGCGAAGCCGTGCGCGGTGAGGGCGGGATTTTGAAAAATCTGCGCGGGGAGGAATTCATGGCGCAATATCATCCGCTCAAATCGTTGGCACCGCGCGACGTGGTGGCGCGGGCGATCGACAGCGAGATGAAACGTTCGGGCGCGGATCATGTGAACCTCGATATCACCCACAAGCCGGCGCGGTTCATCATCGATCATTTTCCCAACATCTACGCCACCTGCCTGCAATACGGGATCGACATGACGAAGGAACCGGTGCCCGTGGTGCCCGCCGCACACTACCAATGTGGTGGCGTGGTCACGACGGTGGATGGCGGGACGGAGATCGAGGGATTGTTCGCCGTGGGCGAGGTGGCATGCACCGGTTTGCATGGCGCGAACCGGTTGGCGAGCAACTCGCTGCTCGAGGCGCTGGTGTGTGCGCATCGCGCGGCGCGTTATGCCCTGGCCCACCCGCTGCCGCCCGGCGCGGTCGCGATTCCCGACTGGCAATCCGGCCAGGCGCAGGACGCCGATGAAGTGGTGGTGATCTCGCACAATTGGGATGAAATCCGCCGACTGATGTGGGATTATGTCGGGATCGTCCGCACCAACAAGCGCCTGCAGCGGGCCAAGGCGCGCATCGCGAATCTGCAGGAGGAGATTCACCAGTATTATTGGGATTTCGTGGTGACGAGCGATTTGCTGGAGTTGCGCAACATCGCCACCGTGGCCGAATTGATTGTGGCCTGCGCGCTGCAACGGCCGGAGAGCCGGGGTTTGAATTTCAATCTGGATTTTCCGAACGCAAACCCCGATTGGGCGCAACAGGACACGGTGGTGCGCAAGTCCACCTGAGAACGCAACTGAATAGACGGGCCTTGTAGGCAGTCTGAAAACGATGGACTGATTGAATGCAGTTATATTAGGCTCCGCCAAGCCCATTCTTGAATTATGAAGATTATCTCCAAACTTTCCGCCATCCTCGGCGTGACCGCCTGTCTCGGCGGCGCGACGCTGGTGCCCGCCGCCGAACCATTGAAAGCGGGCGATGCCGCCCCCGATTTTTCCCTCCCCGGCAGCGACGGCAAGACTTACAAGCTGTCCGATTTCAAAGGCAAGCAGGCGGTCGTCGTCGCCTGGTTCCCCAAGGCTTTTACCGGTGGGTGAACGGCGGAATGCAAGTCGCTCCGGGCGAGCGGCAATGAGATTCGTAAATTCGACGTGACCTATTTCACCGCCAGTTGCGATCCGGCGGAAAAGAATGCGGAGTTCGCCAAATCCATCGAGTTGGATTATCCGATTCTCAGCGATCCCGGCACGGACATTGCCAAGGCCTACGGCGTCGTCACTCCCGAGCGGAAGGTGCCCTTTCGTTGGACGTTTTACATCGGCAAGGATGGGAAAATCCTGTTGATCGACAAGGAAGTCAAAGCTGGGAATCACGGCGCGGAAATCGCCGCGAAACTGAAGGAACTCGGCGTGGCGGAAAAGAAGTAGCACAGCCGCAGGGAAATTATTTCACAACACGGGCCGGCCTGGTGCCGGCCCGTTTGCTGAGTGCAGGAGGAGGAGGTAGTATTCAACTCAACAAACGATCCCGCTGCAACGGCTCGCGGATGCGCGATTCGAGCGTAGGACAGGCGTCGCGCCGGTCTCCGGTTTCCAGAGTTTGTGTCCCGGTTTGAGTCAGTTTGGGGTCGAAGCCCAGAACCAATCCCCATTGAAGTTGGAGACAGGCGCGACGCCTGTCCTACTGCATCGTGCCAGCTCAGTTCGTGGTGCATACCACCGTTGCGTGAGGAGGAAACCCGTGTATCGTGACGGCGCGATATGAGTGTGACTGAAACCGCCAAGCCGGAGACCGGCTCGAATTCACCCGGCTGCCTGGCGCGTTCGGTGGCCGCAGCTCTCGCCCGCGAACCTACCCTCGAAGCGGTTACCATCAGCCGCACCCAACCCGCAATCGCCATCGCCACGCTCGGCCAGCGCAAGACCAACCCGGAGCTCGAAACTCAAATCGCCGTCGCAGTCGAGGCCGGCCGCCAAGTCAGCGCCGACCACCATTGCAACCTCCTGTCCGGCGAAGGTGACTGTCAGTCCTGTGACATCCCGCTGGCACCGCGGGAGCACCGGGGCTTCACCATCAAACGCGAGGCGGACAGCGCCACCATCGCCCGCATCACTTGTCCGACCGCGCCGCGCTTCTGGCATTGGCGGGATGTGGCGCTGCCCAAATTTGTCCCGCGCGAGGTTGAGATTCCCGAAGACGATGCGGATCTCAACGAATGGAAATATCAACTCGCCGCCGCCGGGTTATGTGCGGTTGCGGGAATTGCCGCCTGGCTTTTGGGGGCGGGTCCGTGGGGCATGCCGCTGTATTGGCTCGCCTATCTGGCCGGCGCGTGGTTCGCCGCAGAAGAAGTATGGGAGCGCCTCCAGCACGGCGTGCTGGACGTGCATTTTCTCATGCTCGCGGTGGCGGCGGGCAGCGCCGCGATTGGCGCGTGGGCCGAAGGGGCGACGCTGCTGTTTCTTTTCTCCTTTTCCGGGGCACTCGAACATTACGCGATGGGTCGCACGCAGCGCGAAATTCGTTCGCTGTTCAAGTCCGCGCCGAAAGTGGCGACGCAGCTTGACGAGCAGGGGCACGAAAAGGAAACGCCGGTCGAGCAACTCCGCGCGGGCATGCGGCTCCTCATCAAACCGGGCGCGCAATTTCCCGTGGATGCCGAAATTACCAAAGGCCAGACCGCAAGTGACGAATCAAATCTCACTGGCGAGGCCACGCCGGTCGAGAAGCGCATTGGGGACCCGGTCCTGGCCGGCACGTTGAACCTTTGGGGCGCGGTGGAAGTGTTGGTGACGCGCCCGGCCAGCGAGAGCGCATTGGAAAAAATCATCCATCTCATCAAAGAAGCGCAACGGCTCAAGGCCCCGTCGCAACGGTTCACCGACAAGTTTGGCACCAAATACACTTACGGCATCCTTGGCCTGTCGCTCGTGATGTTTTTTGTTTGGTGGTTGGGCTTTGGATTGTCGCCGTTTGTGTCGACCGAAACGAGCCGGAGCGCTTTTTATCGCACGATGACCTTGCTGGTCGTCGGGTCGCCGTGCGCGCTGGTGTTGTCTATCCCTTCGGCGGTGCTGGCCGCCATTGCCTGGGGTGCGCGGCGCGGAATTCTGTTTCGGGGCGGCGCTGCGGTCGAGGAATTGAGCGAGGTGTCGGTGGCGGCCCTCGACAAAACGGGAACGCTTACCACGGGCGAATTGCAGGTGGATCGGGTCGAGAGTTTCCCGCCGGGCCGCGAGAACGAAGTTGCCACGCTTGCTTATTCACTGGAGCGCCTCTCCACCCATCCGCTCGCCCGCGCCATTACCCGCCATGGCAAGCAAAAGCAATTGAGCGTGTTGCCATTTGATCAGTTCGAATCCATCACCGGACTCGGCTTGCGCGCGCAACGGAACGGGCAAACGTGTCTGGTGGGCAAACGCGAATTTCTTGCCGGAAACCTGCCGGACGCAAAACTCGCCGCGGCACCATCCATCGAACCCGGTTTTTCCGAGGTCTGGCTGGCGGAGGGGGATCTGCTGGGCCGGATTCTGCTCCGGGACGACATCCGACCGCAGGCGGCAGAGGTGCTCGCGGAACTGAAGCGCGCAGGGGTGCATTGCGTCGTGCTGACCGGCGACCGGCGTGAAGTGGCGGAGGTATTGAAAGCAAAACTGCAACTCGAAGATGTCCGCGCGGAGTTGAAGCCGGAAGAAAAAGTTGCGGCCATCCGCGCCTTTGAGCAGGAGGGTAAACTGGTGGCCATGGTGGGCGACGGCGTGAACGATGCCCCGAGCCTCGCCGCCGCGCACGTGGGTGTGGCGATGGGCGCGCGTGGTTCCGACGCCGCGCTGGAGCAGGCGGCGGTGGTATTGATGAACGACCGGTTGGAAAACTTTCTCGCCGCGTTCCGCCTGAGCCAGCGCGCTCGCGCGATTATCCGGCAAAACCTGGTGATCTCCCTCGGCACGGTGGCCGTGCTGGTCGGGTTGGCGTTGTTCGGAAAAATCCCCCTGACCCTCGGTGTCGTCGGCCATGAAGGGAGCACCGTCGTGGTGGTGTTGAACAGCCTGCGCCTGCTCGTGAGCAGGAAGAAATAATGTTGGCATGAAACTCACCTGGAGAATGGTCGGTGAGGTCGGCTTCTTCGCCGCGGTGTGTTTTGCCTGGGTGGCCGGGCCGGGTTGTGCCAGCCCGTCAGGGACGGCTCCCTACAAGGCACCCCGAGAGGTGCGAGCCGCCTCAATCAAGCGGACGAGTTACCACGGTTGGCGCGACGCCCTCGTTATGAACAACGGCAAAGTTACCGTGGTAATCGTTCCGGCTATTTGTCGCATCATGCAGTTCGGCTTCACGGGAGAGGAGGGCGTGTTCTGGGAAAACCCGGCCCTGGCCGGGCAGCCCGCCTTGACGGGAGACTGGGCGCGAACGGACTGGGTGAACCTCGGTGGTGACAAATCCTGGCCGGCTCCCGAAGCGGAATGGTCAAAGTTCACGGGCCGCCAGAGCTGGCGCCCACCGGCCGCGTTCGATGGCCTGCCCTGCACCGCCGAGATCGTGGGTGACTGGGTGGTGCTGACCTCAGCGGTCGATCCCGGATACGGAATCAGGGTCGAGCGCCGGGTACGTCTCTATCCCGGGACCACCGACATGACGATCCAGACCATCTACCACCGGGTCAGTGGCGATCCAGTCAGGCTCGGAATCTGGGTCATTACTCAACTGCGGGAACCAGCGGGCCTTTTCGCGCCGGTGCCGGCGGGCTCGAAATTCCCCCAGGGTTTCACGCTGCTTGGGAAGGATCCCCCACCCACGCTCCATTCAGAAAATGGCTTAATTTCTCTGCTCCGTGATCCGAGGACTTCGCACAAGATCGGCCTCGATGGTGGGAGCCTGCTTTGGGTGGGGGACAGGCACGTGTTGCGCATTGATTCGAGGCTCCAACCTGGCGCCGAGTATCCGGACCATGGCTGCAGCATGGAGATTTACACCAGCGCGGATCCGCTTCATTACATTGAGTTGGAGACGCTCGGGCCGCTCGAGTCCCTCAAGCCCGGCGAGAGTATCAGCCACGCCAATACCTACACGCTGATTCGCCGCACGAAACCGACTCCTGAAGCGGAGGCGCGGGCGATCTACGGACGCTGACGCCTCGCGGCGGAGCGTGGAGCGCACAGGCTGGAGGGTTTGAGGTTTTTTCGAACAACCAAGTAACGAAGGAACAAGGCTGGACAACTTTGTTGTTCATACCCAGAGCATGACGTCATGTGCCGGTCTTGCCAGGCAATTGAAGCCAACTAATCTCGCGGCATGACGGCAAAAAGCCATCACTACAACCCGGTCGTTTAGCTGTGACAGTTCAGAAAACCGAAGTCCAAAAGGAAACTTTTGGAATACAATCTGGACCATGACCCGGCCAATGAATCCACGCCTCAAGACTGTGGCTGTGAGGATTTCTACCATTCCTTTCATCGCCAAGATGGGGTTCGAGATGATGCGTCATTTGAACCCTAAATCTCAACCTCAACTTGACGGCAAGCAGAGAACTGTTGTTGAAACAGACATTGACGGCATTGATCAAAGGTGACCTGCCTCAACTCTTTGGTCGGATGGAATGGGTTTTCTGGCGTGCTTCAGAAGGTAAACATTTTACTTTGTATTGAAACTCGCCGGGCGGATGCACCACGGAGCGACAAAAGCAACTTCCTACTTCGTGAAACTTTCCGCCAGTGCCACGGCTTTCAACATGGCTTTGGCTTTGTTCACGGTCTCCTGAAACTCGGCTTCGGGCGTGGAATCATTCACCCAGCCGCCGCCGGCCTGCACGTAGGCCTTGCCGTCCTTGACGAGGGCGGTACGGATGGTGATGCAACAGTCGAGATTGCCGTTGAAGGAAAAATAACCCATGCAGCCGCCATAAGGTCCGCGCGCGGTCTGCTCCAGTTCGGAGATGATCTGCATCGCGCGCACCTTCGGGGCGCCGCTTAAGGTGCCGGCCGGGAAGGTGGCGCGCATGAGATCGAACGGAGTTTTGCTGGCCGCGAGATGCCCCTCCACTTGCGAGACGATGTGCATGACATGGCTGTAACGTTCGATGGTCATCAAGTCTTTCACCACCACGCTTCCATAATCACACACGCGGCCCAGGTCGTTGCGCGCGAGATCCACCAACATCACGTGCTCGGCGCGCTCCTTCGGGTCGGCGAGCAGTTCCTGCTCGTTGGCTAAATCCTGCTCCGGTGTCTTGCCCCGCGGACGCGTCCCGGCGATCGGCCGGATTTCCACGCGGCGGTCCTCGCAGCGGACATGAATCTCCGGCGACGCGCCGACCAATGAAAACCCGTCCAGTTCCAACAGAAACATGTAGGGCGACGGATTGATGGAGCGCGCGGCGCGATAAATGTCCAGCGGCGCGGCCTTGACCGGCGTCGAGAACCGCTGCGAACCGACCACCTGGATGATGTCGCCGGAGGTGATGTATTCCTTCGCCTTCAAAACGTTTGCAAAGAACTGTTCCTTCGGCACGTTCGACTCGAAAGGAATCGGCGGCACCTCGGGCGGCAGGGTCATGTGGAAGTGCTCAATCGGTTGTTCCAGCAGCGCGATCAGGCGCTCGATTTCCGCGACGGCATTTTCGTAAGCCTCCGCCGGAGTGGTTGAATCGTCCAGCACGGCATTGACGAGCACGGTGATGGTCTGGGCCACGCGGTCGAAAATCAGCAATTCGTCGGCGATGAGGAAATACATCGTCGGCGTATGCAAATCATCATGCGGCGGACGCGGCACGATGGGTTCGATGTCGTGGATGAATTCATAGCCGATGAAGCCGATCGCGCCGCCGGTGAACCGCGGCAGGCCGGGCAGGGTCACCGCGCGGTACCGCTTCAACACCTGCTCCACGACCTCCAAGCCGTCGTGGACGCACTGGGTGCAATCCTCGTTGGGGTTCGTCGGGATGGCGAATTTCTCGATCACGCGGCCATTTTCACTGAGTTCGATGCGGTTGCCGGTCTGTTTGATGACCGCGCGCGGATTGCAGCCGACGAACGAATAACGCCCCAAATGTTCGCCGCCTTCCACCGACTCGCACAGGAAGGATTCGCCCTGGCCGCGGATTTTTCGGTAGGCGGAAAGGGGCGTCTCGAAATCCGCGAGAATGCGGCGCGTGACGGGGATCAGGTTTCCTTGTCCCGCCAGTTTCAAAAAGTCGTCTTGCGTTGGAGAATACATAGTTGCGCCACCCTCACCGGCCGCACGGGCACAGCGAGCAGGCGGAATTTACGGAGCCAACCGGCGATAAGCAAACGGAAAGGCGGCGCAGGTCGGGTTGAACCTGAAATCCGCAGTTGGATGAACAACCAAGAAACCAAGAAACGAAGGGAAGAGAGTTCTGACGTCGGCCGCCATTCACCCGGCAGGGGAGTGCGGAATCCTTCAAAATCACGGCTTTATCGCTTCGTCTTCCAGCTTGGTGCCTTTGTTGCTTTGTTGTTCAACCGCGTTTTCAGGTTGAAGGAATGGAGGGTTTCTCAAAAAAATGAGCCACGTTTTAAGGTGGCTCATCTCTCTAGTGATAAATTTGAAGAGGAGAGTGGCTAATCGGATTCTTCTGCTTCTTCTTTCTGCCAATCTCCCAGATGGATGTATTGTTTGACTTTTCTCCGTTCGTAACGGTTTTTGTGCGGTTTATCCGGACGGTCAGCCACCTGCCGGAAGGGATGTTTGGGATCGCGGATGACTTCCGTGATCACGTCCATGGTTTTCGTCATACTGAGGATCCTTCTTGAAACCCCGTTGGCCGAGACTGAAGTCAACGCTCCTGCGCCCGCTTGAGGGAGATCCGTTCACAACGCATTTTCGGTTCATGGGATCGGTTGAGTGATTGACCTGACTGTAGCAGAAATCCGTGCCAATGCAAAAAATATTTTACCCGCGACGAATTATTTGGGATTCATTCTTGGAGCCCTCAAGCCGCAGTGGGTAGCCGCAACCTTCAGGTTGCTCGGGTGTGCGAAGATTCAAGGCGTGTGTCGAGGCGGGTCGTTCATGGACGCGTCTGGGGAGCGCAGCCTGAAGGCGTGCGGCTACGGGGAGTGGCTACGGAAAATGAAGGCGCCGGATTGCCATTCTTTTTCGTGGCAGCTCGCCACGAGTTTCATTCCGGCTCGCACGTACGCGGCCTTTACCAGGGGAAATTGCGTCGCCAGAATTCCTGCCAGGATCAGAGCACCTTCGGGCTTCAAGCGGGCGAGAATTCGTTTCTGTTCGGCCAGGAGCAGATCGTAAATCAAATTGGCACAAACCAGGTCATAGCGAACGGCGCTGACGGCGGGAAGGCGGGTCAAATCCTGTTGGCGGAGTTGAACCTGACGCGTCGCGTGGTTGTCCCGCGCATTGGCCCGCGCCACGCGTAACGCCTCGGGATCGAAATCAAACGCATGCACCGGCTGGTAGCCCAGCTTCGCCGCCGCAAGGGAGAGAATTCCTGAGCCGCAACCGATGTCCAACAGTGATTGCGTGTGCTCCCGGTTGCGCCTCGCCCCAATTTGTCGCAGGCAAAACGACGTGGTGGCGTGTTGTCCGGTGCCGAAGCTCAGGCCTGGATCCAGAATTACCACCGCCTGTCCCGGCTTCACGCGGCGCTGGCTCCAACTGGGTTTGATCAACAGGGCCGGGCCAATTTCCAGCGGCTTGAAATGTCGCTTCCACGAATGCGCCCAGTCCTGCTGCCGCACTTTCTTGAGGCTGATTTTTCCCGGACCGACCGGCAATCCCTCAGCGCGAATGGTTCGCAAACCGGCGACCAGCGCGGCACGCCGATGCGGGGAGCGGATCGCGCGCCCGGAGCCATAAACCGTCACCGTCGTGATGAGCGTTTCTTCGTTGGTGTAAAGCGCCGGCGATTGGCGGAACACGCGGGCAAACAAGGCGGTTACTGCCTCTTCGGCTTCCACCAAAGTGGCGACACTGATTTGCCAGAGTAGTTTGCTTTTCATCGCAAATCCCGCCACGGCGCGAAGTTCAGCAGATGCACCTCCGTCCGGTTCCCTCGTGCCGGCACGATTTTCACCTGTGTCACGCTGCCGTAATCAATGTCGAACGCCGCCAGTTTCGGCAGCGGCAGTTCCAGCAGGATGGACAGAATCATCCGCACGATGCCGCCGTGGCAATACACCGCCACACTCCGGCCCGCGTGCCCGCGCAACACTTCCCGCAAGCACGGCTCCACCCGCGCCCGCAGCACGGCCGCCGATTCGCCGTTGGGAATCGCGCCCGCCTCCAGGTGGTCCAACCAGTCAAACGCGCTCACGCCAAACCGCTCCTGCATCTCCTGCCAGCCGAAACCCGTCCAGTCGCCGAAGTCCACTTCCCGCAGTCCTTCCACGACTTGCTGTGGTCCGGTGAAATGGCCGTTGAGCGGTGCGAGCGTCTGCTGCACGCGTTTCATCGGGCTGGCGACGACGGCTTCGAGCGGATGATGGCGCAACCAATTAGCGAGCGCACGGGCCTGCTCGTGGCCGCGCGGCGATAACTCCATGTCCACGCGCCCGCCGGCGAAGACGCGGTGGTAGCGGTCTTCCACTTCGCCGTGGCGGATTAGGTGCAACGTGGTGGTCATGGGGTGAATGAAACTCGAACTCTTTCGGATGGCTCTTTCCAAGTCGATACCTTCTCCCATTCCGCCGGGCCAGTGGCCCGGCGGGACGGGCAGGTGGCCCGTGCTACGCTTTCGATTTTGGAATTCGTGCTCAAGCAACTGCCAACTGCTGGGCCCCGAGCAGTTCCTTCACGCCGACCTTGCCGAGCGCGAGCAAGGCGGCGAGTTGCGCCTCGCTGAAGGTCGCCTCCTCGCCCGTGCCTTGCAGTTCGATGAATTCGCCGGTGGCGGTCATCACGATGTTCATGTCCACTTGCGCGGCGACGTCCTCCGTGTAGCAAAGATCCAGCAGCGCTTGTCCATGCACGATGCCGACGCTGACGGCGGCGACGGCATTCGCGATGGGATTTTCCTTCAACAACCCTTGCCCCTGTAATTTCTTGATGGCCAGACATAGTGCCACGTAGCTGCCGGTGATGGCCGCGGTGCGTGTGCCGCCGTCGGCTTGCAGCACGTCGCAATCCACCCAGACGGTGCGCGGGCCGAGTTTTTCCAAATCCACGGCGGAACGCATGGCGCGGCCGATGAGCCGTTGGATTTCCGAGGAGCGTCCGTCAATTTTCCCTTTCGAGATGTCCCGGTGTTTCCGTTGCAGCGTGGAATAGGGGAGCATCGAGTACTCGGCGGTGATCCAGCCGCCGGTGACCTTCTGTTCTTTCATCCAGCGCGGAACGGTTTCCTCGATGGTCACGCCGCAGATCACCCGCGTGTCGCCCCACTCGATCAGGGTCGAGCCGGTGGCGTGCGGCGCAATGTGGTTTTGAAAGCGCAGCAGGCGAAGCTGGGTGGGGGTACGGCCATCGGCGCGCGCCGGGGCGTGGGGAGCATTGGCAAAGTCAGACATAATTCGGCGCGGATGCTACGGACGAGGCTTTCGCCGGGCAATGAAGATTTTTGCGCGGCTCACGATTTATGACCCTGAACCGGGCGCGCGCCGCGTAGGGCGGGCATCTTGCCCGCCCCGCTCGCACCGCAGCGCGAGCGGTGAGTGTCCGTCGGCTGCACCGACGCGGGACGGGCAGGATGCCCGCCCTGCGTTTTGGTTCATGGAGGGTTGAGGTGAGGGAGAACGGCTGGAACCTTGGAACGACTTGGTGCCAGCATCCGTCCAGCGCCCCGCATTTTTTCCATGGTCACATCCGCCTGTGATGTATTAGCGTTTTTGCATGTTGTCGGAGAAATCGTGGAAGCCTGACGCGGTGCTGCGCCTGTTGCTCCGGCTCTTCGCCTGCATGGCGCTGGGCATGCTGGCCATGAGCTTCCTTGCGCCGGGAGGAGCGTCGGGAGGCAGCGAATCCCGGTTGCTCCCGTTTGTGGTCGGTTCACTTA
>JAYUBJ010000571.1:0-3816 GCA_043740915.1 Verrucomicrobiota bacterium | reverse complement strand
GCCCGGGCGGGACACAGCCGCGGTCCGCGGTGGAGGCGGTTTCAAGAAATGCCTGGATGCGCTGGCGGGCGCAAATTAACCGGTTGCAATCGGGTGGGGCTGTGTTACAAGAACCATCCGCTTGGTCAGCACAGCGGCTTGAAACGCAAACCAAACAATTTTTATGGCACAGCATCGCAGTCTCCGCGCCACCAGCACCCTGGGCGCCAAACGGAATGTCCTCAAACGCTTCGAGCGGGTCGCCCTGCTCAAGAAACGCGGAGATTGGAAGGACGGCAGCCGGGTCACCGGCCTGCGTAAAACCAAGCCGGAAGCCTGATCGGCACGGTGGGCCGCTCTTTCGTGCCGCCCGGCGTGGTGCGCCCGCGCCCGCCCGTGGTTCCCGCTATTGATTTCCCATGATCCGTCTGCAAAAATACCTGGCGGATGCAGGCGTGGCCTCGCGTCGCGCCAGTGAACAAATCATTCTCGCCGGACGTGTCGAAGTGAACGGCAAACCCGTCCGCGAAATGGGCGTCAAGGTGGACGCTGCGCACGACCGCATTCTCGTCGATGGCCGGCCGCTCAAACCCAAGCGCAAGCTCTACCTCGCCGTCAACAAGCCGCCCGGTTACGTCTGCTCGAAAGCGGATGATTTGAAACGGCGGACGTTGACCGATTTGTTGCCCAAGGAGTGGAGCCATTTGCACCATGTCGGGCGGCTGGACATGGAGAGCGAGGGCTTGATTTTTGTCACGAACGACGGCCAATTTTCCCTGCAACTGACCCATCCGCGCTACGGCGTGCGCAAGGTTTACCGTGCCACGGTCGAGGGCCGCGTGGTGCCGGGCATGTTGCAACGGATGCTGCAAGGCGTGGAGCATGAAGGCGAAAAACTCCAGGTGCAAAAGGCCCGGTTGATTGACGCCAACAATTCCCACAGCCTGGTGGAACTGGAGCTCGCTGAAGGCAAAAACCGCGAGGTGCGCCGGCTCTTTGAATCGCAGGGCCTCACCGTCGGCCACCTCCAGCGCACGCAGATCGGCCCGATCAAGCTGGGGGAACTGCCCCTGGGCAAATGGCGGGCGTTGACAGAACCGGAGATTAAATCTCTACTTCCAAAATTATGAAAACGATTGCTTGTCTGGCATTGTGCGCCAGCATTCTGGGCGTGACCGCCACCCGGACTGCGGGCGCGGACGAAATCGCCACCGTGAAGCAGGACCAGGTCAATGTGCGCGGCCTCGCCTCCTTCCGCGGTGAAGTGATCACCAAATTGCGCAAGGGCGAAAAAGTCACGGTCCTCGGGGAGATCGCCGTGGAAAAACCCAAGGCCGGTGAGCCGGCCAAATGGTACCGCATTCAACTGCCCACCAACACGCCGGTCTGGGTGAACGCGAGCTTCATCACCAACCAGACGGTGCTCCCCAAAAAGTTGAATGTCCGCGCCGGTCCCGGCGAAAATTTCAGCGTCGTGGCCGTCCTCGAAAAAGGCGCGGCGGTGAAGGAAATCCGCAAGGTGGATGAGTGGCTGGAAATCGAGGCGCCAGCCAACGCCTTTGCTTTCGTCGCCGCGGACCTGCTCCTCAAGCAAACGCCGTCGCCGGCGGAAACCGCCGCCAGGCCGGTGGTGCCGCCCAGCGTGGTCGTGGTCGAAAAGGTGGAACCCGAACCGGCTCCCACCGAGGCCAAGGAAAAGCCGCTGGTCCCCGCCCCACCCGAGCCGTCCAAGGAACCGCCCGTGATCACGAAACCATCCGGGCCCCCGCCGGTGGTGATCGAGCCGGCGCCGCCGGTGCAGGATGACAAGATTTATGCCCGCGTCGTCCGCCGGGAAGGCATCGTCCGCCGGGTGCTCAACATTCAAGCGCCAACGGATTTCGCCCTGGAGAACATTGAATCCGGCAAGCGCGTCAATTATCTGTTCACCGGCAAGTCCGGCTTGCAGCTCAAATACTACCTCGGGAAAAAAATCATCCTCACGGGTGAGGAAGGCCTTGATCGCCGCTGGCCCAACACGCCGTTGATCACCATCAACACGCTCGAGGTCGTGGACTAATGGCGGCGGAAAACCTCATCGACGGGCGGGCCATCGCCGAACAAATCCACGCCGAAACCACCCGGCGCATTGACGCTTTGAAAGCGCGCGGAGTGCGGCCCGGTCTCGCATTTGTGCGCGTCGGCGAAGACCCCGCCTCGCAGGTTTATGTCGGCATGAAGGAACGGACGAGCATCCGCCTCGGGATTTCTTCAGCGACGCACGTGTTGCCGGAGACCGCCACGCAAGCCGAACTGCTGCACCTCGTCGCCCGGCTGAACGCCGATCCGCGCGTGCATGGCATTCTGGTGCAAGCACCCCTCCCCCGCCAGATTGAGGCCACGATCATTTTCGCCGCCGTTTTGCCGGCCAAAGACGTGGATGGATTCCATCCCGTCAACGTGGGCAAATTGATGCTGGGCGATCCGACGGGGTTTGTGCCCTGCACTCCCGCGGGCGTGCATGAATTAATCATTCGTTCGGGCATCCCGACCGCCGGCGCCGAAGTCGTGGTGCTGGGCCGCGGCAACATCGTGGGCAAACCGATGGCCGCGATCCTGATCCAGAAAACCCGGCACGCGAATGCCACCGTCACGGTCTGTCATTCGCACACGCGCGACCTGGCGGCACATTGCCGGCGCGCCGACATCCTCATTGCCGCCATGGGCGTGGCGGAATTTGTCAAGGCCCACATGGTCAAATCCGGGGCGGCCGTGATTGATGTCGGTGTCAACCGCGTCCCGGATGCGGCGGCAAAAAACGGCACGCGGCTGGTTGGCGACGTGGACTTCGCACAAGTTCAGCCGGTTGCCGGTCGCATCACACCGAATCCGGGCGGCGTGGGGCCGATGACCATTGCGATGCTGATGCAAAACACCGTCCGCGCCGCGGAAATGTCCGTCGCCAACTGAACCTGCGCCCGCCGCAAAACTGAATTATGAATCCAACCCGCATTCTACCTGATCTGCAATCCTCGCTGCTCTGTGAAGACATCCGCCAGGAAGTGACCGGTAATTTTATTTTGCTCGGCGTCATTGCCTTTCTGCGGGTGCCGCAGGTGCCCGTCACCGCGTTCAAGCTGTGCGTGTTCAACCGCTGGACTGCCGGCGTGGGGGGCTTCACGGAAACGGTACGGTTGGTGGCGCCGGACCAGACAACTGTGCTGCGTCAGAGCCAGGTCAAATTCGTCTTGCACGACCCGACGCACAACACCACCAACGTCAGCGTGTTTGGCCAGTTGGAATTCACCCATCCCGGCACCTATTACGTCGAAGTCATGGTGGAAGACGTCATGAAATTGCGCTTCCCGTTGCCCGTGATCGTCGCGCCAGCGCCCACGGGCAACCCCGATCCGTCGGCCAAACCACAGTAACGCGGGGCGCATTGAACCTGAAATCCAAAGTATGATTGGAGCAACCACGGATCCCGCGCGGGCGGGACGGATGAACACGGATGAACCTGGCGCGGCCGGCGCAGGAACCAAATGATTAGCAGCAGAGAACGCAAAGAGCACAGAGAAAATATTCCCTTTTGCGTTCTCTGCGTTCTTTGCGGTTAAATAGTCCGGTCGGAAATGCGTGATTCCTCGGCATCGTAGTTCGGATAAATCTGCCGGTGGGGCGGAGGAGATTTTATTCCCGCACTGCTAAAACTGATGGAAGGGTCGCCAGCCGGCGGCTCTGTGGTTATCCGTCCCGCCCGTGCGGGATCCGTGGTTTGAACTCAGCGTTTTGGTACGATTGGTGTCCGTGGTTGCGCCGGTTTGTAAACTCACGGTAGGCAGAGTATTTTCGCCGACC
>JAYUBJ010000570.1:0-3820 GCA_043740915.1 Verrucomicrobiota bacterium | reverse complement strand
CGCCGGCGAAAATCTGGATGCGCTCCTTGTCGCCTTCGACGACTTTGGTATGCACGCGCACGGAATCACCCACGGCGAATGCGTGGGCGTCTTTGCGATACTGTTCGGATTCAATTTTATCTTGTAATGCCTGGTTCATAAATTTCTGTTTGTTAGCGGCACCACTAGCGCGCCGGTTTAATTCTTTTCCATTTCGAACGGCGGTCATAGACCGCCGCTACAATCGTTACATCAAATCCGGGCGGCGCTGCTGCGTCCGCTGCTTCGCCTGTTCCTGCCGCCATTTCTCAATCTCCGCATGGTGGCCGGAGAGCAGCACATCCGGCACCTTCATGCCGCGAAACTCGGCCGGCCGCGTATAGTGCGGATATTCGAGCAGTCCATGGCTGAACGATTCATCGCGCGAACTCTCGTCGTCGCCCAGCGCCCCGGGCAGCAACCGCGTCACGGCGTCGATGATCACCATCGCCGGCAGCGCGCCGTTCGTCAGCACATAATCACCGATCGACAACTCATCGTCCGCCAGCGCCTCACGCACGCGCTCATCAAACCCTTCGTAGCTGCCACAGACAAACAGCAAATGTGTTTGCTGCGCCAGCTCGCGGGCGATGGCTTGATTAAACTGCCGCCCCGCCGGCGACAGCAAAATCACGCGCGTGGCTTCACGCCCCAATTTCTCGACCGCTTCAAAGATCGGTTCCGGCTTCAACAGCATCCCCGGCCCGCCGCCAAACGGTTTGTCATCCACCGTCTTGTGCCGGTCGTGGGTGTAATCCCGCAAATTGTGGATGGCTAAATCCAGCAACCCCGCGCCGCGCGCCCGCTTGACGATGCTCTCGTCGAGCGGCCCGGCAAACATCCCGGGAAACAGCGTGAGCACGTCAATTTTCATGCTCGAGTCCAGCGGTCTCAGGCCACCGCAAAATCACCTATTCAGGTGGAAGTTCTTCCACGATTTCCACCGCGCAGCGCAGTCCTTTTTTCGCGCTGCCCACCAGCAAAAGCGACCGCAGAGCCTGGATGGTCGTGCCCTGCCGTCCGATGATCTTGCCGACATCGGTGGGATGCAGGCGCAATTCGTAAATCGTCAGCCCGTTCCGCTCAACCGGGGTGATGGTCACGGCGTCGGGGCGGTCCACCAGCCCTTTGACCACGTATTCCAGAAAGGCTTGCATCCGCCGCCGAAAGGTTAAACCGCTACGCGCTTCGCCTTCTTCAAAAAGCTGGCGACGGTATCGCTCGGTTGCGCGCCTTTGGAAATCCAATAAGCGGCGCGCTCCAGGTCCACGGTGTAATTCACGTCCTTCTTCAAGGGTGAATAGGTGCCGATTTCCTCGATGCACTTGCCATCCCGCGGGCTGCGGCTGTCGGCGACAACGATCCGGAACGCGGGTGTGTTCTTCGTCCCGACGCGTTTCATGCGAATTTTAACTGACATAAGTATCTTTCACTGTGGCGGCGGCCAGCCACGCTTTGCTCCCGCCCGCCGCAAACACGGCGTCCCTTAAAAAAGAGGGGTGAGACTAGTCATGGCTTATGGGGTTGGCAAGTCCTGTTTTTCGCAATTTGTTCGCATATTTTGCAGCGCACTAAAACAGTTCCGGATCGGGGACTACGGGGCCTTTAGCCAAGGTCTTGCGGGCCACCTCCACGTACCCTGCGTCAATATCGAAACCAATGAAGCGTTGGAGGCCGCATTGTTTGGCGGCGATCGCCGCATGGCCGATCCCCAGAAAGGGATCCAGCATCACCAGGTCGGGATGGCAACCATGGACCTTGATGCAGTTCACGGCCAGTTGGACCGGAAACGTCGCCGGGTGGGGTCGGTCCTTGGAGCGATTAAGGATGGTCTGGTAGGGAATGAACCAGTTGTTGCCGCGACAGCGCACATCCCGGCCTTTCGTGTGGGACCACCGGCCAATGTTCGATTTGTCCGAATACGCTACCCCGACGCCCAGACGGTCCAAAGGAGTGTCACCGTGCTTCGTCAGGTGAAAAATATACTCGTGGCAGTCATTCACGTAGCGTTTCGAATTGATCGGCTTGAAGTGACCCACCGAAAATTGAGCGCCCACCTTCGTCTCGACCGAAATTGATTTGATCCAATGAAACGTGTTTTGGAGCGTAAAGCCCACCGCTCGCTCCTTGAAAGCGACCAGTAATTCGTGCGGAAAGAGGGGATTTGATGGAGCCGCACCGACGTTCAAAAAAAAGGATCCCCGGTCCTTTAACACCCGTTTGATTTCCGTCGCCCATTCGCAACACCACTCCAGGTATTTCTCGCGGGACTCATTGTCTTCGTATTTTGTGTACTTGATTCCCAAGTTGTAAGGCGGCGACGTCACCACAAGGTCCACCGACTCGGCAGGCATTGCCTTCATGCCCTCGACACAGTCCTGGACTTTCAATTCAAACTCAGCGCCCGGCGATTTCATTTCCGTTCAGCATGTGCCGTACTCCGTCCCACGCCAAGCATGTTTGCGCTTTGGACAAACATTTCAAAGGCACAAACACCCATCGCGTCGTGGTCTTCCGCAAGTCGGACTGAACTGAACTGATAGGAAATTGCTTGGTGACGTTGCGCGGTCCGCTCAAGGCTTAATCAACACAATTTCACCAACGTTGAACATGCCCGTGGCGGGATCAGCAGGAACAGTGACCCGCACACGACCCGTCAGCGCCAGCTCGTTTGTGCTTCCCGTATTCCCACCGAAACTCACATATACCGCCACCTCGAATACGCCGGGTGGCACACTCTCAGCCGAAAGCGTTCCATCCGGATTAATTTCCATGTGGAATGTATGGGCGTTGCGACCGTACTCCTGGACTTCCGGCAATTTGGCCATTCCAGCTCTTCGAAGCGGATCTGCCGCCATCTCCCGAATCCACGCGGGTGGTGCCGTGAGAACCCATCCAGCAATCCGCGCTCCTGACGAATTCTTGAAGCCGTCGGGCCAGCTCAGGCGGGCTGTGACGGTGTAACCGCTGCCACCCACCGTAACCTGCGCCGTCTCGCCCGCGCGAATTTCAACGCTCTGCAACGGCTGGTGCATCCAACCTGTTCCTGGTTGTATGCTGTTGTCCTTGACGAGGCGTACCAGTTTCAATTTGCCCGGTGGGACCTGGGCGAAAACAAATTTTCCTTTCTTGTCCGAAGCAACGTGAAATGCGTTGAACCCAAACGACACGACATCCCAACCCAATTGCTCGAACTGCAAAGTGAACTCCCGATCTGCCACCGGTTTGCCATCCTTGATTGCAACGCCTTCCAATCGTCCCCACGCTTGCAGTTGAATAAACTCCATGGCGGTGAGTTCCGCGCGGCTGACCTGGGCAAATCCGCTTGGATGCGCCACCATGACTGTTTGGATGGATGCATCCGCCGGCAGACTGAATCGGCCTTTCTTGTCAGTGCTCAACAAACTGCCGCCGTTCTGGATGAACACACGATTGAAACCGCCGGGCACAAGTTCAAGCCGGGCACCGGGAAAGGCTAGTCCGACATCAGCGTTGGCGGCAGCACGACCATCCGGCAGCACGACGCTCACGGTGATGGACTCGGCAGGCGTGAGCTTCACGTCCAGTCTTATCACGTCCTCGCCTTCATCAGCCTTGACGGAGCGGGATACGAACGGTGCGTATCCCTTTGCCTCAAATTTCAAGGCGTAACCCGGATTCTGCACGCCACGAACCATGGCATCCTCGAAGGAGTGCCGGTACTTGCCTCCCGCAAAACTCAGCCAGCCACCCCCAAAGATGCTCCAATCAACGCTTTCTTGGCCATTCACGTCTTGCCGTGGCCAGCCTATGATGACTTGGA
>JAYUBJ010000569.1:0-3827 GCA_043740915.1 Verrucomicrobiota bacterium | reverse complement strand
GCTGGCCGAGCACGCCAAAGTTGTCCACCGTCGGCACGATGCCGCGACCGAAAAGATGATGCCATACGCGGTTGACCAGGACACGTGAAGTGAAGGGATTCGCCGGGTCGGTCAATTGTTGCGCCAGTTGCAAGCGACCGCTGCCTGGTCCGTAGTCCGGTTGTTTCACACTCGTGATGGCTTCGAGAAAATGGCGCGGCACCGGTGCGGCCGGTGTTTTCGACTGACCACGCAGCAGGAGAAACTCATCCACGCCATTGCCGTCGAGAATGGCTGGCGCTGTATGCGACTCGGGTTTGATGGAGCTGACGAGTTCCGCTTGCCGGGCGGCGAAGGTCTTCAACGCCGCATCGAACTTCGTCCGCCCTTCCGAACCTGGAGCGCAAAATAAATCGAGGTTTTTCACGAGCCAGTCCGCGAGCCGGGCGTGCTCCGGCGCACAGATTTCACGGACGAGCCGGTCCTTCTCCAATAGTTCGACCACGTGGATGAACACACTCTGCAGCGCGCGCGCCAAGGCGTCCGCCGAAACCGATCCACCACCGAGCGCCACGTGCATTCGGGCATGCACTAGCGCAGCCGTGGTCTGCTTCGGATCGGCCTGGATCACCATGGCCACGGCGAAATCGCCCGCCCCAGCCGGGCTGAACTCCACATGGGCGCGATGGCCCGGGTAGGCGCTCAGGTCGTGCGCGACCCAGTGCCACTGGTCGTCATCGCTCTTCCACTCGCGGAGCGTCGCGCCGTGCAGCGGGCCGATGACCACGAGGTGCGAGTTGACCGGCGAGTACGCGCGGCCCGAGCCTTTGACCAGATACCAGAGCCGGCCGGTCTTGAGCGTGAACTCCGGCGTGCGCAACGTTTGCTCGCCGCGTTCCCATTCGCCGAGTTTACCCCCGTCCTTCTCAGAACCCGTGACCTTCAAATTCTTCCATGCCGCATCCCACCATGCTCCGGTCTGCGTGATGAAGCTCAGCGATGGTTGCTCCGCGCTCCCGGTTAGGCGCACTTCACCCGCCCGCGCGGGGCGCAGGCCAAACGAGGATCCATCCTGGTACCATTGCGGCATCGCTCCCGAGGTGTAATCCACCACGATGTCGTCCGCGGCGAACGCCGGATTGTCCGCGCTTTTTTCATGCCAGCCCTCGAGCAATGGCGCGAGGGCCTGTTTGATGGATTCGGCATCCGGTGTGGCTGCGGGCACGAGGGCGAACGCATGCAGTGGATGTTCCGGATCCGCTTTGGCCTTCGCCAGCTCCTGGATCCAGCGGGCGGTGACGGCGGCACTGGCTGGCTTTGGCGCGCTGGCCACCACGGTGCTGGAAAGTAGTTCGCGCGCGGCGAGGAGTTGCGACCCCAGCGTCTCCACCCCCGGGCGAAGCGCCGAGCCGAGGATTTGGCTGAGTTGCGCCTGCCCGTTGGTACGCATTTGATCGAGTTCGTTCGCGATGCGCTTGTGTTGCTCGATGGTTTCGAAGCGCACCTGCCGATAGCTGCTGCTGATGAGAAAACCGTTCAGACGGTAATAATCCTTCTGCGAAATGGCGTCGAACTTGTGATCGTGACAACGCGCGCAAGCAACGGTGAGGCCGAGAAAAGTCTTCGTCATCACATCGAGGCGGTTGTCCATGCGGTCGCATTCGTCCTGGCGGATATCCACCGGCGAATGCACCTCCTCGCCGAGGAACCAGAAGCCGGTGCCGAGCACGGACTCATTCGCGCCGGTCGCGCTCAAGCGGGGTTTCGCCATGAGGTCGCCGGCGATTTGCTCGGTGACGAACTGGTCGTACGGCACGCCGGCATTGAGTGCGCGGATGACGTAGTCGCGATACTGCCAGGCGTTGGGAATAATGTAATCGCTCTCATGTCCGCGCGTCTCGGCGTAACGGACTAGGTCCAGCCAGTGCCGCGCCCAGCGTTCGCCGAAATGCGGCGAATCGAGCAGGTGATCCACGACTTTCGCGAACGCCTGCGCTGAAGTGTCGTTCAGGAACGCCTCGATTTCGGCCGGCTTTGGCGGCAGCCCAATCAAGTCGAAGTAAGCGCGACGCAACAGCGCGGCCTTTTCCGCCGCGGGTGCGGGCTTCAGTTTCTTTTCCTCCAATTTCGCAAGAATGAAACGGTCAACTCCGTCCAGCGGCCAGCGCGTGTCCTTCACGACCGGAGCTTTCACGGCCGTGGCCACCGGTTGCCACGCCCAATGTTCGCGCTTCCGCTTTTCCAGATCGAAGACGCCCTTCACCGATGCGCTTTTCGGCCCGGACTCCTTCGGCCACACGGCGCCGTTCTTCACCCACGCCGCGAAATCAGCAATCTCCTGGGGCGACAGCTTTCCCTTCGGCGGCATTTTCAAATCCTCGTTGGTATAGTGCAGGGCCTCGAGGAGCAGGCTCTTTTCCGCGTTGCCGGGGACGATGGCGGGCCGCGTATCGCCGCCTTTAAGCATGCCTTCGCGCGTGTCCAACACCAGGCCGCCCTTGATTTTTTCGCTCGTCGCGCTGTGACACTTGTAACAGCGCTCGGCCAGCACGGGGCGGATACGCTTCTCGAAAAATTCCGCGCCGTCCGCGCCCGGCTCGGCGGCGAGGATCGGGGTCAAGATGCAAAACCACAAAGCTAAAGCAGCGCAGACACGGAACGAGGCAGGGTTTAACCACGAATGGACACGAATGGATACGAATGCGGAGTGCTGCGGGTCGCAGACCCGCGCTCCGGGGCGCGGCGTCGCGGCGCGGCGCACCCCGGTCTTCAAAATGGATTCGTGTTTGTTCGTGTCCATTCGTGGTTAAACTCGTTGCACTTTACCGCAGCGGCGCGCCTTTGATCGGCTTTCCATTCGTATCCAGAATCTGCACCTCGTGAATCCCGGCCGGGCGGTCGTCGGTGTAGGTCCAGACCACCTTTTTGTCCGGAGTGACTTCGAGCAGCTTCGTACGGTGCGCGCCGATGGCATAGCTGCAAATCACAGTATTGCCGTTGGGCAAACGGTGGGCGCCGCACGGATCGTTGAGGAGTGCGTCGGGCAGGTCCGCATTGGAGAGCTGCCAGACAATCTTCCCCGCTCTGTCCACTTCGGTGACCAGATTCCCGTGCGTGCAATTGATGAGAGTGTTGCCACTGGCGAGCCGGATGGCAGTGAACGGCCAACTGTCCTTCGGTTCATCCGGGGTTTTGAATTCGTGGACGATTTTTCCGGTTGCGTCATATTCGCGCACGACCTTGTCGAACAATTGCGGCACCAGATAATTTCCATTGGCCAGCTTGCGCGCCATGCGACTTTCCATGTGGTGGTTCGAGTTCTGGCAGGTCAGCGGGACGTCCACGACGATCTTGCCCGCGCGGTTGACTTCGAGCAGGCGCGGCTTCTCGCCGGCCTCGGTCAGCATGATGTTGCCGTTGGCGAGCAACTGCGCGGTGTTGACTTCGGATTGCGTGCCCTTGAATTCAAAGACCACCTGGTTGGCGCGCGTCACCTCCACCACTGCACCGCCGGGGTAGGTCGGGTTCTTGGAAAGCGCGAGCAGCACGTTGCCGTTGGGCAGGACCCAGCCGTCACGGGTGGAGGCGGGGTAGCTCCACAGCACCTGGCCGTCGCTGCCGATGATGCGTGTTTCCGTGCCGGTCGCGAGAAACGAGTGGGTGATCTTCGCCGCGGGCTCGGCGGCAAAAACGGTGCTGGACAACGAAAGAATTGCGCCAGCAATCGCCAGCCGGGGCATTCTCAGGAATCGGGTTGTATTCATTGCGGCCAGCCTACACGAGCGGCGCGTTCCATGCCAAAATCTTTTCCATGGCCCGGGCATCCGCTTCCACGTGGGAAATTGCCT
>JAYUBJ010000568.1:0-3831 GCA_043740915.1 Verrucomicrobiota bacterium | reverse complement strand
AATCGAAGAGCTGGAGGAACGCCATCGAGGAAACACTGTAGAGCGTGGTGTCGGTCAGCGCCTGCACCGTGGCGGCGCGGGGCAGCGTTTCGAGGATGCACATCTCGCCGAAAAAGTCGCCGTCGGACAAGACCGCGAATTCCACTTCTTCCGGTTCGTCGAAGTGTTTGCAGACCCGTACCATGCCCGATTCGATGAGGAAGAAGCGGTTACCCTCTTCACCCTCTCGGACGATGATATGGCCGGGGGGGACGAAAGATTCCTCGGCTTTGGAAAGCAGGATCTCCAGGGCGCTTTCGTCCAGTCCCGCAAAAATGGACACGGAGTTTACCATCTTAGCCACGTGTGCATCCTAGCAGTCGCCGGAACGGATTCGAGATATATTTTCCGCAACTTTTTGTGTGAAACCGGGTCTTTCCTTCTGACGTTGTGACGCTAGGATGGGCTGACACTGGCACAACCGAACTCGCAATTTATGAACCGACTTCAACGAACCGACTTTCGGTTGCCCCGGCGGAACTTTATCCGCGGAGTGGCGCTGGGGGCGGGGGCATTGGCTTCCAGCGGCGGCCTCCTGGCGGCGAACACTTCCACGGACAATTCCCCGGATCCGGCCCGGCCCGCGTACCGCGGCCCGAATGTCATCCTCATCCGCTTTGGCGGCGGGGTGCGGCGGCGTGAAACGATCGACCCGGTGAACACCTATGCGCCGTTCTTCTGCCATGATCTGATCCAGCGCGGCACACTGCACAAGCACATGGAAATCAGTTCGCTCGAGGGTGTCGAGACGAGCCATGGCCAGGGCACGCTCTACATTATCACCGGGAAATACGACAAGTACAAGGATGTGGCCGGCAAGTTTCTGGGCGCGCGGTTTGAGGCGCAAGTGCCCACCGTGTTCGAGTATCTGCGCAAGCAATACGACGTGCCCGCGCACCAGACGCTCATCGTCAATGGCGAGGATCGCACGGATGAGGAGTTTTACACCTTCAGCAACCATCATCTCTTCGGCGTGCAATACCGCTCCAACGTCCTGAGTCTTTATCGCTTCAAAACATTTTTGCTGCGCCAGCAAATCGCCGAAGGCAAGTTCAAGGACACGGAACTCGCCGGGAAGAAACAGGAGCTCGCCAAGATGGAGAAGCTCGATTACCGCGCGAAGGGCTACGACGCCCAGGGGCCGGAGATCGAGAAATTCTGGGAGCGCTGGCGGCGGATGTACGGCGAGACCGGCTTGCGCAATCCGCGCGGCGACCGCCTGCTTACCGAGTTGTCCATTCGTGCCATCAAGGAACTTCGGCCCAAGCTGCTCATGGTGAATTACAATGATCCTGATTATGTGCATTGGGGCAATCTGACTCATTACACGCGCGGCATTGCCGTCATTGACGAAGGCATGCGCCAGTTGGTGACCACCATCGAGGCCGATCCCGAATATCGCGACAACACCATTTTCGTCATCGCGCCCGATTGCGGGCGCGACACCAACCCCGCGATGTCCGTTCCCTGCCAGCATCATTTTGGCTCGAGGTCGTCGCACGAAATCTTCTCGCTCATGTTCGGCTCTGGGATCGCTCCAGGAAGGGTCGTGGACAAACTTACGAACCAGATCAACCTGGCCGGCACCATCGGAAAAATCATGGGTTTCAAAGCGGACCAGGCCGAAAGCCAGATTCTCGAGGAGGTTTTTGTTTGAACGACGCGCCCCCGGTCATCGCTCAGTTCGCAACTCCGGCGGCACCGCCACCCGTTACCCGGCCGACGCGCGAGCCGCGTGCGTTCTGGCTGCGCGCGCTGGTTTTCCTGTGGCAACTCTACCTTGGGATGCTCCTGTGCCTTTCGATTGTAGGCGGCCTGGTCGCTTTGGGTTGGACGCATCGGCTCATGCAACGGGCCGTATTAAAGCAATGGTGGAAACGGAGCGCGGCCCGCCGGAATGGCCTGAGCTTCGAGGATTTTCTGGAGGGCAGCAAAGCGACCCGGGAGCACCTGCTGGGGCCGAATTGGTTTCTCCAGCAGAACGCCCGCGATGCGATTGACGCAGCCAAAGACAGCGGCCCGGGACAAAAAGTCTGGGTCTGGCTCAAGGCGGCGATCCATTCCTACTGGCTCAACCTCAAACTCGGGGTGCAAGGCATCGGCAACATCTGGGTGCTGACCATGCCGGCGGGTCTGCTGTGGCTCTTCTCCTGGTACGACGGCTGGAACAACTCGTTCAACAAAGGTCACGAGCAGTATTACGTTGGCATCAGCATCGGCTGGATCGGCATCATGCTGTTTATCGCGGCGTTGTTCTATGTGCCGCTGGCGCAGGCGCGCCAGGCCGTGACCGGCGACTGGCGTTCCTTCTACGAGTTCCGACTGATCTGGGAGCTGATCCGCCGCCGCTGGCTCGCCAGCGTGGGCCTGGCCGGATTGGCCGTGGCGCTTTCCGCGCCCGTGATGGTGCTGCGGGTCATGCCGGCCTTTTTTGCTCAATTCGATCCCAACTGGATGGACCAGCCGCCGCAGGAAGTCGCCACGCTTTTAGGTTACTATTATTTCTGGTCGGCGTTGTGGGTGTTTCCCGCGTTCGTGCTCCTGCGCTGGTGCGGCGCGCTGGTCTATGGCTCGGCGATTCTCAACGCCGTGCAAAGCGGCGCCGTGGCACCCGAGGCGCTGGCGGAATCCGAATGGAAAACGCTCCACCGCCTCGACCTGTTGCACGTCAAGCCTCAGTCAGCGCGACCATTTCTCTTGCAACTAGTCACCTGGGCCGGCACGCGCGCCGGACGGTGGACGGCGGGCGCGGCCACTGCGTTCATTTGGTTTTTGCTCGTGTCCCAAATCTACACGGGCCAGTTTTTCAACTACAATCACCTCGCCTTCCTAAATCAGCCGATGGTGCAACTCCCGTGGTTCAATTTCATCCCGAACACCTTTTGGATCGAAGTGGGATATTCACTGTTGTTCCTGGGGTTGATCGGGCTGTTCCGCCTCGCGCTCCACCGGTACCGTGCCTTCAAGCGGCATTGATGGTCATCCCATGCGTCAGCAGTGGTCATTCAGCATTTGTCTGGGCACGGTCTATCTCGCCATTTTACACCTGTGGATGGTTTTGGCTCGGGAATGGATTGTCCTTAGCGGTGTCGTTGCCGCGCTCCTGCTGACGGCTGGTTTGGTGGCGAAACGAAATTATTTTCTCAACTGCTGGGATGTCCTTTTTCACGCCTTGGTCATCGCTGACATTTTTCTCGAGGCAATCGTCATCCCGGTTCACGACCACTACGGCTTCTATTTTTGCGCCGTTGGTTTCGCCGCAGTCGTGGGTGGGTATCGTGCCCATTTGCTCCGGACGAAGGCTGTTTAATCCCAGGCGTAGGGGTCAGACCATAGAAAAGATGCGTCCCTCTATTTCCATGTGCTGCGGCTGGTCCCGCACGGCGTGGGACACAGCCGCGGTCCGGGGGCAGGGGCGAAGACGCGCCCTGGCTGATCGCTTCGTCAATCATGCTGCCCGGCGGGCCCAGCGGAGTTTGGCGGGTGCGGAGCGTGGGTTGGCATGACATTCGGCGGGGGTGGGACGGATGACTTCGCGGGCGATTTCAGCGTAGGATCCATCGCGCTGTCCGGCTTCAAAAGATTTTTTTACGCGGCGATCTTCGCCGGAATGAAACGTCAGGATGGCGACGCGTCCGCCGGGATTGAGGCACGCAGGGAGATGGCGGAGGAAGGTGTCGAGCGCGGAGAACTCGTCGTTCACGGCGATGCGGAGCGCCTGGAAAACGCGGCGGAGGGTGAGGGCGCGGTCGTCTTCATTGAGCCGGGGCAGGGCGGTCTTGAGGGCGGCGG
>JAYUBJ010000567.1:0-3831 GCA_043740915.1 Verrucomicrobiota bacterium | reverse complement strand
ATGCGCTTGAAATCCTTGCATAGAACCGTCCGCGTCAATTCGGCGAACGTGCCCGCCAACTCCACCCCTGTCGGCCCACCGCCGATCACGACGATGGTCATCAGACGATGGCGCTCGGTGAGGTCCAGTGCGTTTTCGGCGTGCTCGAAGGCCAGCAGGATTTGGCTGCGGATGCGCATGGCGTCGTCAAGCGATTTGAGGCCCGGCGCGAACTGCTCCCACTCGGGGTGCCCGAAATAACTCGTCGCGCCGCCGAGCGCGAGCACGAGGTAGTCATAGGCCAGCGCGCCGCTGCGCAGTACGACCTGTTTCTCCGCGAGCTTGAAATCCACCGCGTGATCCAGCAGCACGGTGACGTCGGGTTGGTTGGACAGGATGGCACGGATGGGTTGCGCGATTTCCGGCGCGGACAAGCCGGCGGCGGCGACCTGGTAGAGCAGCGGTTGGAAGAGGTGATGATTTTGCCGGTCCACGAGCGTGACGCGTGCGTGGGGGTCATGGAAGGTTTCGCAAAAGGTAAGCCCGCCGAAACCGGCGCCCAGCACGACGACGTGGGATTGCTTCGTTTCCATCCTCAGCGATGGTGAACAACATGCGGTAAAAATGCAAACGCGGTGTTGTTGGACGCACAACTTAGCGCGCCTCCGGTTACTGCCGCCGTAGCGCAGCCGTCCTCGGCTGCGAGTTCGGGCGGCGTCCCGCCGCACGAAAGGAACACGGGGCGCGGACGCCCCGCGAACTTGCAGCCGAGGACGGCTGCACTACGTGGGCCGGGACAGTGTGCGAAAGCACCACTCAACCTATCGCGCCGAAATCCAGACGAGCGTGCCGACGGGCAGTTTATCGTAGAGCGGAATCAGATCGTCCGCCGCAAGGTGGATGCAGCCGTGGGACGCGGGCCGGCCGAGCGTCGGCTCATCGCCGGTGCCGTGGATGTAAATGTAGCGGGCATGGGAATCCACATTGCCGCCGCGATTGAAGCCCGGTTCCAGGCCTTCGAGCCAGAGGATCCGCGTGGTGATGGATGCGAACGGCAGGCCCTGCCAGATGAAGCCGACGGGCTGGCGACCCTTGAAGACGGTGCCCGCGGGCCAGCACCGGTTTTTTCCGCGATACGATGCAGTCCGAGCGGGGTGCGATTCGAGCCGGCGAGCTGGCCGGTGCCGAATTTGGAGGTGGAGCAGCGGTAGCGGGGTGCCCTCGGTGTGTCCTCAATGACGCACCAATTCTTGTGACAGTGGCAGTTGATCCGTTCAGGTTGACAATGAATCAACTCCTGACGTGCGACCCGAACCCAGAGCAGGTGTCGGGTGAGAGCAACGCTACCATTCTTGATTGCAAAAAAAAATTCTTTGGGCAGCCAAAGGCGAGACATCGCGAATGTCCAACTTCTGGGAGGACCTGAACCTCTGCGGCGCAGCTTCATTTCAACTTCTTCACCAGCACCTTCGAGTTGCGGCCGCTTTGGTCGTACTTTTCGCGGCGGCCGGGTGGGAGATCGTCCGGTGTGCCTTCCGCAAAACCACCCTTGGATTGGAAGTACGTAAAGGCTTGCGTCGAGAGCGTGAGCAATTCCGCCAGGCCGACTTCGCGCGCCTTGTTCTCGACAAACTGGATCAGCTTGCGGCCGATGCCCTGGTTTTCGTGCGACGGACTCACATAGAGAAAGGCCAGTTCGCCTTTGCCAAACTCCGGCCAGGTGTGCAGCGCCACGCACGCGACGGGGTTGCGGTCGATTTCAAAGATGTAGTAATCACCCAAGTGCTTCTCGATGGCGGCGCGGGAGCGCTTGGCCAGTTCCTCGCTCGCCACGGAGTTTTTCGTCAGCAACAGGATGTTGCGCACATCCTTTTTCTTGGCCGGACGGATTTGCTGGTATTCGTTGGCGTAAATCAGCGTGCCGATGCCTTCGTTGGAAAAGACCTCGGCGAGCAGGCCTTCGTCCACCCGGCCGTTGATGATGTGCACGCGCGAAACGCCCGAATGGCAGGCGGCGGCCGCGTGCTGCGCCTTGGACAGCGCCTCCGGAGTGAAGGCATTTTTGTTCTGCGCCAGCAAAGTGTCCAAGTCCGCCACCCGCATCTGGCGGATCAACTGGCCCTGGTGAATCAAGCCGTCCTGCGTGGTGATGTAAATCAGCTTCGCCGCCTTCAACGCGTCCGCCACCGCGAACGCCACGCCGTCGGAATTCACGCGATACGTCCGGCCGTCGCCGTCGAAGCCCAGCGGCGGCACGACGGGAATGATGCCTTGCGCGAGCAGCGTCTGGAGCAGTTCGGTGTCCACCCGCTCGACCTTGCCGGTGAAGAGATGATCCGCGCCATGCAGGATGCCCATCGGGTGGGCGATGATGGCGTTGGTACAGGCGGCGCGAAGGTCGTTCGCGGAAAACCCCTCGAGAATTTCATGCGTGAGGCGGTTGGCGGCGGTGAGGGCAAGCTTGAGCGTCTCGGCATCGGTGATGCCCACGCCGTCGAGGTTGGACGGCGTGACGCCGGATTGTTCCGCCAGCAACTTGATCTGGGCGGCGGCGCCGTGGACGAGCACCACGCGGATGTTGAGCGAGCGCAGCACGGCCACGTCGAGCAGGATGTTCGCGAAGTTCTCGTCGGTGACGATGCCCCCGTCCACGCTGATGATGAACGTCTTTTCGCGGAAGCGCGGGATGTATTGCAGGATGCCCCGCAGATCAGTTGGTTTCACGTTGCTGGTCGAATGCCGTAAATTGTTCCACGGGATTTAGTATGCAGATTCGCGGGGGATTCAACTTCTATTTTGAAGGCGCGACGTTTAGCCGCCCATTGACAAAGTAGGAGACGACGTGAGGAGTTTCTAACTTCCCCATCAGAAACCGAGGAGATTTGAGACTCGTCACCTGTCTCCTACAAAGAAAGGAATTCTTCAACGGGCCGTAAGCCGAAGCCATGCAGTCGAATTGAAGGAGCCTCACGCCGAGGGCGCAAAGGGCGCAAAGAAAACCGGAAATCTCCATTCCGAAATAAACTCAGCAGAAGGTGAATCCATCTTGGGCCGGTGAATCTCGGTTTCTGCGTTCCGCTTTGCGTCCTTGGCGTTCTTGGCGTGAGGTTTCGATTTCATGGTTGCAGCTAAGGGAGCAACGCGCGTGGCTACAGACATTTGTCAACGCCGAGAGGAAGCTGGCTTAACCGCAATGCCTTTAAGGAATTCATCTGACTTTTAGGATTGTTGATTATCAAAAACTTAGCACTTGTACTTTTCTGACCATCCCTTTAATAGAATTGGGATGCGAACCAAATCCAAATTCACCGGCGGCAATTTTCAAAGCCAATTCGACCAACTCATGTGTCCGCAACAACTGGAGCACATCCTGGCGGACTTCGGTCCGCAGAAACGGTGCCCGCCGGTCCTGGCGCTGAACCGATTGATCTCCAGCCTGGTCTTCCACGTGCTCCAGGATTCTGGCAGCTTCGCCGTCAATGTGAAGCAACTGACCGGTCAACCGATTAGCGATTCGGCCTTCTCCCAGCGCCGCGAAAACCTTCCCTGGATGGTCTTTGAACCGATCTTGGAGGGCGCGTTGTCGGCCAAGGCGGATCCCCGCAAACATCCGGGAGCATTTTATCAGGGGCGTTGCTTGCTGGGGATTGATGGCAGCCAGTTTTCGGTGCGCAACACGCCGCAGAACAAACACTCATTTATCAAGGCCGCCTCGCGCCGGATGAAAGCGGCGTTTGGGAAAGTGGGGGTGTCGGTGCTGACGGAGTTGGGGTTGCATAATCCCGTGGCCGCGACGGTGGGAGCCGCCGGGACGAGCGAACAGGAATTATCCCGGCCGCTGTTGGGCAAATT
>JAYUBJ010000566.1:0-3843 GCA_043740915.1 Verrucomicrobiota bacterium | reverse complement strand
GAAGCGCTCGCGGTGACAGAGCCGCACGGCACCACGCTCGGAATCGAACCGGAGACCGCGAACGTGGTGAACTCCGCGCAAAAGTGCCGTCAAATGCTGGATGAGATGAAATCGCCGCGCCTGAAGGTGGTACTGGATGCCGCGAATTTGTTCCACCCCGGCGACCTTCCCCGCATGCGGGAGATTTTGGACCGGGCATTTGATCTGCTCGGCTCCGACATTGCACTGGCCCACGCGAAGGAGCTCGGTCCCGACTTGGTTCCAGATCTCCGCGGCGCAGGTCGTGGCGTCATTGATTGGGACCATTACGTCACGCGGCTGCGCCGGGAAAAATCCATCGGCGCTTTAGTCATGCACGGATTGAATGAAAGCGAGGTGCCTGCGAGCATCCAGTTTCTCCGAACAAAAGTGGAAGCCAAACGCGATTGAACGCCGGGAAGATCGATCACCGTTCCGCCCCAGCCATCGGCCAGTTTAACTGGTAGGAGACGAGGTGACGAGTCTCTAATTTCTTCGGCTTCTGGAGGTTAAGACAAGTTAGAGACTCGTCACCTCATCACCTACCAAGCAAAACGTCTTGTAGTGGACTGCGCATTCTTCCCCTCAAACGGAGCGCCGATCTCCGATCCGGCGCGTTGGTTTTTCCTGCTCGGGCCTGCCGGGTCGGAGACCGGCGCTCCGTCCGCGTCCAAGGCTCTGCTCCCGCAACATCACCCTCGAATGCGGTCGAATTCACATTTTGGCGAACCATTGCAAAAACACAGATTTGTGGCTAAGTGATCGTAAGCACAATTTGAAACATCCAACGAATTAAACCTCACCAAACCTTTATGAAACTCGACCGCAAATCATTTCTTTTGGCAGCCGGCTCGTTTGTCGCGGGTTATCTGTTGTGTTTGCTGTTGTTGAGTCCATTGCCGAAACCGGTGGGTGTCGCGCCAATTCTTGCGACTGGGCCGATGCTGGCGTCGACACAGGTCACGCACAGGACCTTTCACATCGTCATTCCTCCGAATGAGGATCCGGGTCTGATGATGCGTCGAGACACGATTCCTGATCAACTGGAGGAGATCGGAAGGCTGCAGAAGCAGGCAGTTCCGTTAATCGATTCGCGACCAGCCACGGATTGATTTGCGGAGGTTTGATAAATGAGATCCACCAGCGCCCTGTAAGCATGCGCTATAAGTCCAAGGATCACGAAAGGCCCGCACATCGGCCCATTGAACAAGTAGCAGACGAGATAGCGAGACTCCAATTTCGTCGGTTTCTGGACGGGAAGATTAGTTGCAGACTCGTCACCTCGTCTCCTACCAAGTTCCGCGGCGGTTTACGAAGCCTTCCGCTTCATCGGAACGCCGGCTTCCAGCACGGCTCGGGGGAAAGTTCGGATCGGTCAGGCTGTGCTGGAAGCCGGCGCTCCGTTCGCATCGAAAGGCCCCGATCCTGCAACAACTCCAGGCCAATTGCTCGCAACCTTTCGGGTTGCTCGAGTTCCCGGTACGTGCAACAAACTGACATGCGTTCCCGCCGCGTCATTTTATTTTTCTGCCGCGGTGTGCTGGCATGCGTAGCGATCGTGGCAGATTTGTCCGGCGACAGTGAACCAAGTTGGGAAGGGCGCAAGCTCAGTTCATGGCTTATGGAAGGTTATGGAGCAATCGGGACCCACACTGGCTTCGACAATGAGGCGGCGGACGCAGCCGTAAGACATGTCGGCACCAATGCGCTGCCATACCTCGTTCGCGAGCTTGGAGCCAAACATTCCTCCACAAAATTAGTATTAGCTTCCTTCGCCAGCAAGCAATCCGTCCTCCATGTTCATTACGTTGACGGCGATAGTAGGCGTCACCAAGCAGTCGAAGCCTTCAGGGCGCTCGGACAGATACCCGCTCCCGCACTTCCACAGCTCCGGCGTTACCTCTCTGACCCAGAATTACGCAGCGACGCGCAGAAAACGATCGATGCGATTCTCGAACGCAGTAATCCAGACCAGTCTCAGGAGCCCAGCGCCGATACTGCCTCTCTCAGATAGTCATCCCCTCACCAACTCCCCACTACCCCAACGCCCCCCATTCTTCAGCACGCAATAACGCTGACCCAGCTTTTCACACGCCGCCACAAATTCCTCCGGAGTCGCCGTGTTGAACTCGAATAAATCGTAATGGCACGGGATCACGAACCGCGCGCCAATCTCCTTCGCCAGCGCCGCCGCCTCACGTCCCCACAAATTCCCCGCCACGCGCCGCTCCGGTGACCGGCCGTTGATGGGCAGCAATGCCACATCAATCTTCCACCGCCGCAACGCCGCAGCCATGCCGTCGTAGAGCACTGTGTCGCCGCTGTGATAGATCGTCCACGGACCAAACTGCACGACGTAGCTCAGATAGATGCACCGGCCCAGTTTATCGCGCTCCACCTTTTCGTGGGCGGCGGGCAAGGCGTGGATTTGAAACCCGGCGACGTCCAACGACTGCCCGGCGTCAAGTCCGCGCAACCGCTCTGGCGCCACGCGCAATCGCTCCGCCGCGAACACTCGGTTTGCTTCAGGCACCACCAATTCCATTTTAGGATTTACCCGCAACAACGGCCCGAGCGTTTCCGCGTCCAGATGATCGGTGTGGTTGTGGCTCGAAGTCGCGACGTCGATGAAATCAAGTTGCTCCGGCGCAATGACCCGCTCCGTCATCCGCACATGCGGCTTGTCGGTGGCCGCATATTTTTGGGTAAGCGAATCCGAGAGATAAGGATCGAGCAACAAATGTTTGCCCTGCCATTGAACGAGAAAACCGCTTTGGCCGAGCCACCACAAACGAAACTGCCCGGTCCCTGACCCGGAACGCCGAGCACCAACTCGGCCCGAACCTGCCGCGTCGCCCCCACCTGCCGAGCTGGTGCTCGGCGCTCTGCTGCAATTCCGGGCCACGTCCGCCAAAAACGCATCGTCTTTCAAAACCGGCTGGATCACGGCTCCACCTTTTTTCGCGCCCGGTAATACAGATAAATGGGCACGCCGAGCAGCACGAGCACGGTGCCAAAGGCGGAGTTGATAATGGCCGGCTTGCCCTGCGCCACCGCCGCCTGGTAATGGCTGATGTCGTTGTAGATGGTGAGCACCAAAAACAACAGGGCGCTCGCAATGAACAGCCAGGGCAACACCGGATAACCCGGCACGCGATACGGCCGCGGTGTCGCGGGTTCACGCCGGCGCAACACAAACACGCCATACGCCCCCGCCGCATAAAAAATCCAGCCGACAAACACCAGCATGTCGGTCAGCGTGTCAAACGTGCTGCTCAACAGCAGCAGCAGACACCAGAGGCACTGCACGATCAGCGAAGCCGCCGGCGTGTGGAACCGCGGATGCGCGACGCCGAGTAGTTTCGGAAAAACATTGCGCCGGGCCATCGAGAAATAAACCCGCGCGCTCGACATGATATAGCCGTTGGTGGCCCCAAACGTCGAGATCATCACCACCGCGGCGAGCCAGCGTCCGCCGCCCGCAAAGCACCGCTCCGCCGCATCGGCGGCCACCAGTTTCGAAGCGGCCATTTCGTCGATGGAAAACAGGTAGATATAGGCGGCGTTCATCAGCAGGTAAGCCGCGATGACAATGCCAGTGCCGAAAACTAGTGCGCGGGGAATGTTGCGCTGGGGATTTTTAACCTCACCGGAAATGTAGGTGATGCTGTTCCAGCCGTCGTATGCCCAAAACGCCCCTTGCAACGCGGCCGCGATGGCCGCCCACCACGCCAATCCCTCGAGGTGCAGCGTGGAACTCCGCGAAGTAAAGTTCGCGGCATGACCGATATCGGGCAGCAGAAACACCAGCAGCACCAAGGCTGC
>JAYUBJ010000565.1:0-3845 GCA_043740915.1 Verrucomicrobiota bacterium | reverse complement strand
TGCGCGCCAGCGGCTTCTCACAATAGACATGCCGCCCGCTGCGCAACGCCGCCACGGTGGCCGCGGCATGCGTATGATCCGGCGTCGCGACCACCACGGCATCCAGATCATTGCGGTCGAGCAACTGGCGAAAATCGTTGTAGGTTTTCGCCGCCGGAAAATTCTTCGCGGCGGCGGCGAGGTAATTATCGTCAATATCGCAGAGCGCGACAATGTTCTGGCTGGCGACGTTGTTGAGGTCGTAATTGGCCTGATTGGCCACGCCGATCATCCCGATGTTCAGTTTGTCGTTCGGGGAAAGTTTGCGCGGTGCGGCGTGGCCGCGGGTGAGGCAGAGGCCAGCGGAGGCGAGCACGGAGGTTTGCAGAAAGCGGCGGCGCGTTTGAGAGGTGGTCATAGGTTTTGAATTTTCACCGGGGCAGGAACGCTGGAAAAACTATTTCTTGGTCAACTCGCGAATGTAAATATTCTTAAACCAAAGCTGATCGCCGTGGATTCGCTACTCGATCTGGCCCGTCGGGAAGATGGGCTGCGACCGGTCCCAAAAATTCTCCAACGTCACATTGTTGACCACCATTTCGCCGTTGAGAAAGACGTGAACCTTCTCTCCCGTCATCACGATGCGGAAGCGGTTCCATTCGCCGATGGGTTTGTCGGCGACTTTGAGCGGGCCGCTGGGATTCTTCTGGTTGTTGTAGAGGCCGCCGGAGCCCTGCCCGTTGGGATTCGGCCCCTTGTTGCCCGGATCCCAGATCTGCACCTGCGGACTGCCGCGCAGATAAATGCCGCTGTCACCGTGCGGGGTGATCTTCCAATCGACATACATTTCAAAGTCGCCGTAATCCTTTAAGGTGGCAAGGCTGCGACCTTTGCCATCGAAGGCGATTTCGCCTTTTTCCGCGCGCCAATGGGCGCGCATGTCGTCGTCGGCGGCCTTTTGGGCCTCGGCACGTTCCGCATCCGAGAGCGCGGCGCGCTTGATCGGATTGTCATTCGGCCCGGCGAGCAGGCCCTTCCAACCGGCAAGGTCCTTGCCATTGAACAGGGCGGTGAAACCGGCCGGCGGCATGTTGTCCTTTTCCGAGGCCGGGAGCTCCTTGACGCGCAATTTGCGGAATTCGACGTAGTCATTGTGGCCGAGAAAACCAATGTGGCCGCTCTCCCGCCACATGCCGGGATGCGCCTTGATGGTCTCGGAATCGGTCACCGCATTCAAGTCGGTGTCCACGATGGTGATGCCGTTGAGCACGACTTTGATGTTGCGGCCGTTGGCGGTGATTTCCTCCTGGTTCCATTCGCCCACGGGTTTGGCCGCGCCGCGCTTGGCAGCCACGACGCCGTAGACCGAGCCATGGTATTGGTAGGGTTTGAGGTTGGCATATTGGGGCGCGGTATCTTCGAGCACCTGGATTTCCATGCCCATATACGCGGCGTCGCCTTCGTAGGGGGCGCGGATGCCGATGCCGTTGTTGCTGCCCGGTTCCACCTTGAATTCAAAACGGAGGATGAAGTTGGCATATTCTCTCTCGGTAAAAAGATTGCCCCCACCGCCGTGCGCGCAATAAATCACGCCGTCCTTCACGCCGTAACCATCGCCATGTTTACCGACCAGCTTCCAGCCGTTGAGAGTGGTGCCGTCAAAAATGGGGACGAAGCCAGTTTCCTTTTTTTCCGCCGCCGACGTGCAGTTCACCCCCGCGATGAACAAGGTGAGCGCAGCGGTGGCGTGCGTGAGCAGTTTGTAATAGTTTGCCTTCATAGCAGTGTGGGTCATGGACGTTTTATACCCAACGCAGTTGACAATGAAAGTTCTTTTTCGGGATCACCCGGTTCTCCGTCGGGCGCGGCCAATCTCGCACCCGGCTATTTGCCGGGTTCAAGGACCGGGTCCAACACGATTTCCACACCTTCCCGGGCGGCTTCGACGGGGAGCGAGTCACCGTGCATGGCCACGAGATTGCGGGCCCAGTTGACCATGCGGGCGATTTGCTCGTCACTATGGTTGGGGTCGTGATGAAAAAGGAACAATTTCTTCACGCCGGCAATCAACGCCAGCGTCACCACGTCATCGAGACAGCCATGCCCCCAGCCGACATGCTTCTGGTATTCGGTGTCGTCGTATTGGGAGTCGATGATCAACACGTCCGCATTGCGAATAAACTCGATGAGCTTTTCATCTTGCGCGCGGGCGTAGGCGAGCGAGGCGGCGGAGACCCCGCCCGTGCTCTGTCCGCGCAGGCGCTGATAGGGCTCGTTGTCGGGGAGGAAAACGATGGAGCCTTTGCTGCTGTTGATCCGGTAGCCGACACAGATGCCGGGGTGGTTGGCGAAGACCGCTTCGATTTCCACTTTGCCGACGCAGAATTTCATGTCGTTCAGTTCCTGGATGGTGATGTGACCCTCCATTTGCTGCATGGTGACCGGGAAATAGGGGCTTTCCATCTGCGAGGCCAGGACCGTTTGCAGGCCCTCGCGCGAACCTTCAAAACCGACGATGTGGATGCGGTTGCGCGGGTCGTAGGCCGGCATGAAAAAAGGAAAGCCGTGGATGTGATCCCAGTGGGTATGGGTGATCAGCATCGTGACCTGGATTGGCTGGTTCTTGAATTCGGCGACGAGGCTCTGGCCCAGCATGCGCAAGCCCGAACCGGCGTCGAGAATCAGAATCTCCCCGTCGGCCCGGACCTCCACGCAGGTGGTGTTGCCCCCGTAGTGAACCGTGCTTGGGCCGGGTGCTGGAATGGAGCCGCGCACGCCCCAGAATTTGATGCTGGTCGGTGGGCCGTCGGCGCTGAGTTTGGGCCGTTCGCCGCCCGAGATGATGAAATTCGCGGCCGAGGCCGGCGCGACGGGAATGCGCGCCGGTACGGGGGCGCGCTGGTACCCGGGGACGGTGAGCCGCGCCATCAACTCGATCAGTTCGCTTTCCACGACGGGCTTGACGAGGTACTCATCCGCCCCGGCCTCCAGCGCGGTGAGCCGGTCGCCGGGGTAGCCGCGGCCACTGGAAATAATGACCTTGGGCTGCTCGGACTCGGGGAGATTGCGGATAATCCGGCAAAGTCGAAAGCCATTGCAGCGCGGCATGAGCAAATCACAAATGACAATGGCCGGCTGGTGGATCTGGATGTAACCCAGACCCAGGTCGCCATTGGCGGCTTCAATCACCTGCCAGCGTTCCCGGACGAGCCAGTCCGCGAGGGTGGCGCGGAACGCCTGATCTACATCGATCAGCAAAACGGTTTTCATGCCTTCAAGGGGGCATCATTCCGGTTTGCCCAAAAAAGACAAGGCCGGATGCGAAACGAATGCCGAAGTAATGGCTTGACACGAAATGCCGGGAACAAAGAAGCCCGGCGATGGGCCTCAACCGCCCGCCAACGTCGCGGGTTTGAGCACATGCTCCAAGCCTTCGCGGGCGGCATCAACAGTCAGTGAACCGCCCTGAGTGGCAACCAGTTCGCGTGCCTGCGCCACCATGCTGGTAATCTTTTCATCGTCGTGGCCAGGGTCGTGGTGGAACAGGTAAAGCTGCTTGATTTGGGCGCTCAAGGCGAAGGCGACCGAGTCATCCACGCAACTGTGGCCCCAGCCAACCTTGGAGGGGTATTCCGCCACCTCGTATTGTGAATCCATGATCAACACGTCCGCGCCGCGCGCGAATTCAATCAGTTCCTGGTCCCGTTTGCGGGCATAATTGAGCGCGGCCTTGGGGTCACCTTTCGCTTCCGCCAGCATGACCGATTTCATGCGGTAATACGACTCGTTGTCCGGCATATAAACGATGGCCCCCGCCTGCGATGTAATGCGGTAGCCGACGCAGATGCCCGGATGATTTACGAACG